>NZ_CP113948.1:200000-502500 GCF_026810365.1 Flavobacterium praedii | reverse complement strand
GTTGAACAAGCTACGGAAAATTATCGAATTGTTAAAGACAAATACGAAAATGGACTTTCGGACACCAATGATTTACTGGAAGCCGACGTAGAACAACTGAAATCAAAAATTAGTGAGACAATTGCAAAAGTAGATGTCATTCAGAAATACTACGAATTGCTTTCGGCAACAGGTCAACTATCACAAACCTTCAACCTTTCAAAAATATAACCACTACCAATAATCATGGAAAAGAAAAAAACAAACAAAAAATTCATTATAATCCTATTGGTTTTAATCCTAGCTGGAGGAACTTACGGAATTTCAAAATACCTTCATTCTCAAACACACGAAGAAACGGATGATGCCCAAATTGAAAAAAACATGAACCCAATAATCCCTAGAGTTTCGGGATATATAAGTAAAGTATATGTAAAAGACAATGACTATGTAAAAAAGGGAGATACTTTATTTACTATTGACAAAAGAGATTATCAATTAAAAATTGAAGAAGCAAATGCCGCCTATTTAGGTGCTGAAGGTGGTTTTGAATCAGCCAAAGAAGACATTGGGAGTGCAATGGCAAGTGTTGCGGTATCAAACGCTAATGTACAATCTGCTGGAGGAAATATAAAGACTGCCAAAATTAGATTGGGAAGAGCAACAAGTGATTATGTGCGTTATGAGAATTTATACAAAAATCATTCGATTACGAAACAACAATATGAACAAGCGCTAGCTGCCAAACAAGAAGCGGAGAACCAAGTTCAGATCTTGCAACAACAAGAAAAAGCAAGTTCTTTCCAGAAAACTGTTTATGAAGCAAAATCAAGAGTTTCTAACAAACAAACAGAAGTTGCTGCAGCTAATATTAAGAAAGCAAAAGCATTATTAGAAGTAGCTAAACTGAATTTGACCTATACCGTTGTTACAGCGGCAATAGATGGTCAGATTTCCAAAATAGACATTCAGCCAGGGCAATTGGTTCAAGCGGGTCAATCGTTGTTTTATATCATCAACAACAGTGAAGCTTGGGTTGTAGCCAATTTTAAAGAAACACAGTTGAACAAAATGGTTATTGGCCAAAAAGTTACTGTAAAAGTTGATGCCTATCCAGATTATAATTTTGAAGGATGCATTACTTCATTTTCTCCAGCAACTGGATCACGATTTTCGTTACTTCCACCAGACAATGCAACGGGAAATTTTGTAAAAACGATTCAGCGATTGCCTGTAAAAATTAGCTTGAATACCTCTAATGATCCTGAAAAAATAAAATTGCTTCGTCCTGGTATGAATGCCGAAGTAGATGTTCATTTGAATTAATAAATTTCAGGAAACTAATTTTAAAAAAATAGTATAATTCTAGATTTAACAGCAATTTACTTGATTGTCTGCTGGTTTGCGTGAGGGATTGCAGTGGAGCTCTTTTTTTATCCCGTATTTTTTCGGGATAAAAAAAAGCGGGAACGAAAAGCCCGACCCGTAGTTTTTACGGAGGGTCACGCCCCAATTATAATGCTGTTAGAAGTAGTGCTAAACAAAAAATTTAAACCATTATATTTTAAAAATCCAAAATGGTACAAAACGAAGAAGACGATTTAGTCGAATACGGCTTTAGAAGGGTCATTATTACAATAACATGCGTGCTTTGTGCCATGCTCGAAATTGTGGATACTACGATTGTTAATGTAGCTTTAAACAATATGCGAGGCAGCCTAGGTGCTACCTTAACGGATGTGGCTTGGGTAATTACTGCGTATGCTATTGCAAACGTAATTGTTATCCCTATGACGAGTTGGTTGTCACAACAATTTGGCCGTCGTAATTATTTTGCAACCTCGATTGTCATTTTTACGGTAGCTTCCTTTTTGTGCGGAAACGCCACCAATATATGGGAACTTGTAGCTTTTAGATTCATACAGGGATTGGGTGGAGGTGCTCTATTGGTAACAGCACAAACAATTATTACGGAAAGTTACCCTGTTGCCAAAAGAGGAATGGCACAAGCAATTTATGGAATGGGAGTTATTGTTGGACCAACATTAGGCCCGCCTTTGGGTGGTTATATTGTGGATCATTTTTCTTGGCCTTTTATATTTTATATCAATATTCCACTTGGAATTATTGCAACTTTTTTAACAATTATTTTTGTCAAAAGTCCAAAATATGGTGACAAACTCAAAGCCAATCAAGTGGATTGGTGGGGAATTGTATTTTTGGCTTCTTTCATAGGATCCTTGCAATTTGTACTTGAACACGGCCAACAAGACGATTGGTTCAATGACAAGCTAATTGTGTTTCTAAGTGTTGTTTCCGTATTTGGATTATTGTTGTTTATTTGGAGAGAACTAACCTATAAACATCCCATAGTAAACCTTAAAGTTTTTAAGGATAATAATCTAAAAATTGGAACCATAATGTGTTTCATCCTTGGTTTTGGTCTGTATGGTTCTACCTTTATTATTCCAATTTACACCCAATCGGTTTTGGGATGGAGTGCTACAGATGCTGGATTATTATTGATTCCGAGTTCGATAACAACCGGTATTATGATGCCTTTTATTGGTAAAATGATTCAAAGAGGGATCCCACAAGCTTATATGGTAGCTGTTGGTTTCTTTGTGTTTTTTCTATTTACTTTTTTAATGCGTGGCGTACTAACACCAGACACTGGAGTGGAGCATATGTTTTGGCCATTAATCCTTAGAGGAGTTGGTTTGGGTCTTTTATTTGTACCCATAACCACTTTATCATTATCAACCTTAAAAGGAAAACACATTGGTGAAGGAGCGGCATTTACAGGAATGATGAGACAATTAGGAGGTTCTTTTGGTATTGCTATTATTACCACTTATATATCACGATTCAATCAAGAACACCGTGTCAATCTGGTTTCACACTTAGATAAAACCTCGTTCGAAGTACAACAAGCAGTACATCAATTGCAAATGGGTTTTATGGCAAAAGGATACAGTGCCAATGAAGCCTTGGCAAAAGCCTATAAAGTTTTAGAATTTAAGGTAATGACACAAAGTTCTGTTTTGTCCTTTATGGATATCTTTATGTATCTTGGGCTATTATTTTTAGTTTGTATTCCTTTTATTCTTTTGATAAAAAAAGGAAAAAACAAGGTGAATCCAGCAGATGCAATGCATTAGGAATTTTAGAATTCAGGTTGCAGAAGGCAGAATTTAGAATTTAGAATATAAAAATTTGGAGCAGAAAGATTAGGCTATTTTAGCTGGCATTGGTCCCGCTATCCGCTTCAATCTTTTGTGCCTCCCGATAACTATCGGGAGGCACAAAAGGATTTTCACTCCTATCGGGGCTAAAGGGAGGGATTTCGTTTTTTAGCCAAGATTAAAAAATTTAGCTACGAATTTCACTAATCATTAGTTAGATTCGTAGCTTTTTTTTATATCATCTATTCAAATTAAAATCCGAACTTTATCTCGTAAAAATCAAATTATTCCCTTTGGATAAATTGGCGTCAAATAGGTAGCCTTCATAATTAAATCCTTTCAAGTCCTCAATAGTTTGGGCATTAGTATCAATAATATAACGCACCATCAATCCCCTAGCCTTCTTGGCAAAAAAACTAATTATTTTTAATTTTCCGTCTTTATAATCTTTAAATTCCGGGGTAATAACCGGTACTTTCAAGGCTTTGACATCCACCGCCGAAAAATATTCATTGCTTGCTAAATTGATAAATAATTCATCTTTTTGTAATTCTTTGTTTAAGGCTACAGTTATGTTTTTTTTCCAAAACTCATATAGATTTTTGCTTTCGCCAATGGGTAATTTTGTTCCCATTTCCAAACGATAAGGTTGCATTAAATCCAATGGCTTTAAATATCCGTACAAACCCGATAAAATTCGCAAACGATCCTGAAGTTGTCCTAACTTTTCTATTGGAATCGAATATGCATCTAATCCAGTATATACATCTCCATCAAATGTAAAAATTGCAGGTCGAGCATTTTCTGAAGTGAATGGTGTACTCCAATCTTGGTTGCGTTGCCAGTTCAAATCAGCCAATTTATCTGAAATTGACATCAAATCTGATAATTCCTTGGGTGTTTTTTTCTTTAAAACTTTATGAACTTGTTTGGATTCTTTCAAAAAAGAAGATGCAGTAAACTGTGTTGTAGGTAATTCTTTTTCTAAGTTTAAGGATTTGGCAGGAGAAATAACTATTTTCATAAGTGTTTGTACTTTCGTATTCTTTAGTGTTTTCAAAAGTACAAATTGAAAACCAGAATACAGAAACTCCGAATTGAATTGTTTAATACACTCATAGATAATTGAAATAAAGCCAATTTATTTTTTTGTATTTTTGAAATAATTAAAAATACCCCCTCAAAATGATTGATTTCAAGAAGGCCAATTTAGACGATCTTATTGCTATACAAAACATCAGCAAACTGTCTTTTATAGAAACGTTTGCTGCTATAAATACTCCCGAAAATATCGAGAAATACCTTCAGGAAAGTTTCAGTAAAGACCAATTAACAATAGAAATCAGCAATCCTAACTCCCCTTTTTATTTGGTATATATTGATAATAAACCTATTGGTTATTTAAAAATAAACCTAGGAGATGCACAAACTGAATATTTTGAAGAACCTACTTTAGAAATTCAACGCATTTACGTTTTACAAGCTTTTCATGGCAAAAAAATTGGGCAATTATTATTGGATGAAGCCATCAAAATTGCCAAACAATTAGCTGTCGATTTTATTTGGCTAGGCGTTTGGGAAGAAAATCACAGAGCCTTACACTTTTATGCCAAAAATGGTTTTGTCACTTTTGACAAACATGTTTTTGTATTAGGTGATGATAAACAAACCGATTTATTAATGAAACTCGAAATCAAATAAAATATTTTCAGTTCAATTTACAATTTACAAAAAAACCAATCGTATAATTACACGATTGGTTTAGTTATAGAGAAACTTATTTTTTAATAGTCGAAACGTTTGAAAGCTTCGATCGCTTCATATTCAGCAAGACCTAAATCATCATATAATTTAGCGGTATTTTTGTTACGATCTTCCGCACGTACCCAAAATTCTCTAGAGTCATTTCCTTGAAACATTACTCTGTCTTTTTGAGATTGATGACATAAAATGGCTTGTCTTTTAGTCAAAACTTCGTCTGGACTTAAAGGAACAGCCATGTCAATATCATGAATATCCCATTCGTGCCAAGCACCTCTGTACAACCACAACCAACAATCATTCATGTACGGTTCTGATTTTAATTCCTTCATAGCTGCAAAAATGGCATTCAAGCATACTTCATGCGTACCGTGTGGATCTGCAAGATCGCCGGCAGCGAACACTTGGTGTGGTTTTATTTTGGCAATAATATCTTTTACAATAGCTATGTCATCAACACCTAATGGACTTTTTTGAACCAATCCTGTTTCGTAAAACGGCATATCTAGGAAATGAACATTTTCGTCATTCAGCCCAATGTATCGTACTCCTGCAAAAGATTCTCTCCTTCTAATTAAACCTTTTAATTTGCGCACTTCCAAAGAGTCCATTTGACCTTGCGTCTTTGCATTAATAGTGTCAATCACCAATTTAAAATCTATTCCAGTTTTATTTTCCCCTATAAAATCATTACATACTTCGGCAAATTTCAGCGCTTCATCATCTGTAACGGCAATATTTCCAGAAGTTTGATACACCACATGCACATCATGACCTTGCTTAATTAATTTAGCAAAAGTACCCCCCATAGAAATAACATCATCATCTGGATGTGGACTAAACAGGATTACTCTTTTCTTGGCAGGAGTAGAACGTTCTGGTCTATAGGTATCATCGGTGTTTGGTTTTCCTCCCGGCCATCCTGTAATGGTATGTTGCAACACGTTAAACATATTGATATTCAAATCATAGGCTGAGCTTCCGGAGGCCAAAAGATCCGACATTCCGTTGTTGTTGTAATCTCTATCCGTTAATTTAAGAATCGATTGATTTGTTTTTTGGCACAACCATACAATAGCTTTACTTTGTAATTCTTGTGTCCAAATACATTCTCCAACCAACCAAGGTGTCTCTAACCTTGTTAATTCAGAGGCTGCACCTTCATCTAACACAAAAGTAGTATTGGTATGATTTTGCAAAAAAGTAGCAGGAACCTCAGAGCTAATATCCCCTTGAATCGTTCTTTTTATAATAGAAGCTTTGTTTTGTCCCCAAGCCATCAACACAATTCTTTTGGATCTAAGGATTGTTGAAACTCCCATAGTAATCGCTTTTTTAGGAACATTCCCGATTCCATTAAAGTCACTGGAGGCATCTATTTTTGTAATATGGTCTAAAGTAATAATACGAGTTCCAGAGTTGATATGAGAACCTGGCTCATTAAAACCAACATGTCCCGTACGCCCAATTCCTAACAATTGAAAATCAAGACCTCCGGCATTTTTAATTTTCATTTCATAATCAATACAAAACTGTTTTAAATTTTCGATTGCTACAGTTCCATCCGGAATATTCACATTCTCTGGTTTGATATCAACATGATTGAAAAGATGTTGGTGCATAAAGTAATGGTAACTTTGATTACTTTCCTTTGGCATCGGATAATATTCATCTAAGTTAAAAGTCACCACATTAGCAAAACTCAACCCTTCTTCTTTGTGCATGCGAACCAATTCTTGATACACTTTTATAGGGGAAGAACCCGTTGCTAATCCTAATACACATTTTTCCTTTTTCTCTTGTTTAGAACGAATTAAACTTGCAATTTCTTGAGCGACAACCAGTGAAGCTTCAGATGAATTTTTAAAAATTTCGTTGTGAATTTTTTCAAAACGTGTTTCTTCAAACTGTCCAGCTGTTTTATAACTGATGTCTCTTTTTGATTCTAATGTAGTTGCCATTTTATTAATTTTTTATTTTTTAAATATTTTTTTATACTAATTTTCAAATTTTGAATAAATGTAAAAAATACTTCTTTTGTTTCTTATTACTTAATTTTAATATAGAGTTACCTTTAGATGTTAACTTTTAAGTATTAAATTTATAATTTGTTTTTCTTCTGAACAATATATAATCCGCAAATAACAAAAGCAACGCCAAAAACGGTATAGATCGAAATAGGTTCTTTCATCATCAAACGGGCAATCAGGAATCCAAATATTGGACATAAAAAAAGCCAATAGGATGCTTTTATTGGATTATTTTTCAATAAATACAGCCAAAACTGAACTGCACCAATTGAAACTGGAATCGCCAACCAACATACCGAAGTCCAAAAAGAAGCATCAAAAACATTTTTATCCGATTTATAAGTTGCCCACAATACTGGAGATAAAAAAACACCTCCAAGAATAGTTTGCCAGCCATTGATTGTCAAAATGGACAAATCATTCCAATGTACCCGAGAATAATAAATCGTTCCCAACGAATAGGCAATCATACTTAGCAATAAAATAATGATTCCCAAAAGGGTTGCAAAACTGTTTTGTAAAAGTGGATACGCCGCTAAAACCACTCCAATGAAACACAAAAGCAAACTTAATATGTTTTTATACTTTATTTTATGGGAAAACCAAAAAGCAGACATCAGCGCAATAAAAACGGGATTCGTAGCTACTGCCAAACTTCCTAAACCAGCTGATACTTGTTGCATGGCAATTACATATAAACCTAGATAAAAAGTAATATTCAAAAATCCATAAATACCAATCTGAATCCATTCTCGCTTTACGGGCAAGCGATTGCGAAATAGTATGTGCGAGACAAAAAGCATAATTCCTCCTGCGATAAGAAATCTAAAAATAGAAATCACAAAAGGTTGAGCCGATTCTAATCCTATTTTGGTTGCTGTTGATGCCGAAGACCATAGAAAAGCAAAAGCTATTCCTGCAAAAATAATTTTTCCTTCTCTAAACTTAACCTCACTTAACAATCTTTTAGCTTTATTCTTTGTTTTATTCAAAATAAACTCTTTTCTCTTTATTGAAAAATCAATGATTCTACTTTCGAAAAATTATCATTAAAACGAACAAAACTAGACGGATATCCTGGTTTTATTTTTCCCAATTTGTCTTCCATTTTAATTGCGCTTGCCACTCTACAAGTTGCCATTTTTATGGCCTCATCTATGGAAACCTCCAAATTTTCATAAGCATTTCGAACCGCTTCTTCCATCGAAATACTAGCTCCAGCCAAATTACCTTCCTCATTTCGATAGAAACCGTTTTCCAGATGGGCATCAAAATTCTCCCATTTGAAATTGGATACTTTACGCCCTAAAAATGCAGCATCCGTAATCAAAAAGAATTTATCTTTCTTTAATTTATAAGCCAATCTTGCCGCGGCATAATCACAATGTGCACCATCTAAAATTATGGGAGCATAAACCGCTTCGTTTTCGAATGTGGCACCTACCAAACCTGGTTCTCGATGCCCAAACTGAGTCATCGCATTGAATAGGTGAGTCACTAAATGTATCCCTTTCGAAAAATAATATTGTGCTTCTTTATACGTCATTGTCGAATGTCCTGCCGAAATCACAATGCCACTATCTAAAAGCATATCCAGTTGTTCCTCCGAAAAGCATTCAGGGGCAATAGTGATTACTTTTATAACATCTTTGCCATAACGAATAATCTCCTCTAACTCCGAATTAGTTGGTCTACGAACCTGATCCAAACTATGTGCACCGCGTTTTGATGGGTTTAAAAATGGTCCTTCCAAATGCAACCCCAAAACTCCATTTTTATATTTTGATTGATAGTCCCGAATGGCTTCAATCCCTTGCAGAATCGTTTCTCTTGATGATGATATCAAACAAGGAAGCGTATGGGTTGTTCCATATTTTAAACTGGAATCGTAAATATCTTGAATCGTTTCCTCAGTAGGATATTGACTGAAATACTGCTTTTCCCCGCCGTTGATTTGAATGTCTATAAATCCTGCCGAAAGATGGGTTCCTTTTAAATCAATAATTTCGATATCCTTTGGGATTTCATTTTGAACGGAAAGAATAACACCATTTTCGATAACGACAACACAGTTATTGAGTATTTCATCACCAGTATGTAAAATTCCGTTTATAATTGCTTGCTTCATTTTTTAAAACTGCATTTCAATCTAATTTATTCTTTTTTATACTACTCTAACGACCAATCCTAAGAGGCAAAAACTATATGTTTTTCAAATGCTCATTCAAGATCTGAAGACAATACCATTCTTGACGAGGCAAATGAAAAGGTCCTTTGTACATATTACCCTTTGCAGTTTGAGCAAGACTCCCGTCTCTATGCAAATATCCAAACCATTCGCCGTTGGCTGCATCATGGAATTTCCCATAGGCATAATCGTGAACCATTTTGTGCCATTTGGCATATTTTTCATTCCCTGTCATTGTGTAGGCCAATAAAGTTGCAATAATCACTTCGTTATGAGGCCACCAAAACTTCATGTCTTGCCAATATTCTTGCACGGGTTTATCATAGACATCACGGTAATACAAAATCCCACCATGTTCTTTATCCCAACCGCGTTCCCACATATAGTCCAACATTTTACATCCTAGAGCAATTAAGTGAGGATCATTATTTCTATATTTTGCTTCATGCAAAATAAACCATGCTCCTTCAATAGCATGACCTGGATTCAGGGTACGTCCATCGATATGATCAATTATAGATCCATCTGGTGCAACTTGCTCCATCACACATTTTATATCCTCTTTTACAAAATCACGTTCTATTTCGGCAATCCATTTGCTTATCCATTCATCGCAGCGCGGATCGCCAATATTTTCTCTTAATTGTTGTGCCGTATTCATCATAATCATGGGAACGCCAATCCCTTTGGAAGGTCGGGTTGAAGTAAACTTAGGCGCTAACAAACCAGGAACTGTAGCATATTCGATACACTTTCCGAATAAAAAACGGGCTTTTTCGGCAGCAGCTTCATCACCACTTGCTTTTGCGTAAGCGGACATAGCGATTACCGCAAAAGTTTCAGAAAAATAATAGCGTCTTTTACGAATCGGCAAACCCTCACGAGTCACATGAAAAAACATCTGTCCATCGGAATCAAAACAATGCTTATTCAGGAAATCAATTCCAGACTTTGATCCCTCAAGCCATTCCTGTTTGGGTTCAACCGTATTGTAGAGTGTAGCCAATAACCATGCTGCACGTCCTTGAATCCATACGGCTTTATCATCATCGATTAAACTGCCGTCTTGATCGCGCATTAATAAATAACCTCCAAATTCGGTATCTATTGAACGCGGGAACCAAAAAGGCAACGTATCATTTAACAGCTGATTTTGATAAAACTCTTTTAAACTCTGAAGTTCTGTATTTGAATAGCTCATATTTTTTTTGAATTAATAGATCAATTGAAATGGATTGCAATCCTACTTTTCTATCGACCTCATCATTATTTTTGTATATCTAATTATCTTTAATGCCTTATTTTTTATTTTCTAAAGGGTTCACTTCCAATCTAAAAGTAGAGCAGGGTAATCCTGATTCATTTACCAAATTGGCCAATGTAAAAGGTTTCCAAGCGTATAAAACCGTTTTAATATTTTCCTCTTTTGGAATAGAGATGACCACTTTATTATTGACTATTATTGCCGAAGTTTCAAAATGTTGCCCTTTATCATTAACTAATTCAAACCCAATTACTGGTTTATTATCCGAGGTCCTTAATTGTTTCGCTGAAGCAAATGATATCCAAATGGTTTCCTTTTTTTGTTCTGCTTCTACTGCAAATGGTCCATTGGCAGCAATTGATTTTTTGTAAGTATAATGCAGTGCCAATCGGGCGAGACGGTCGGCAACTTCTTTTTTCTTTATGGGATGCACATTTTTTTCATCACCATAATCCATACTTATTGCCATTCCGCTATTCGGAATTTGGCTTTGCAATCTGTATTGCATCTCTCGAAATTCAGACCAAGAAGGTCGATCGGTACTTGATAATTGCACATAATAAAAAGGAAATTCAGTTCCCCAAGCATTACGCCAACTTTTAACCATTTCTGGCAAAAGATGTTCATACAAACCAACATTATGAGCATTACTTTCTCCTTGATACCAGAGAACGCCTTTGATTGGAAAGTGAACAAAAGCGGAAACCCCTGCTTCAAAATTATAACAAGGATCGTACGGATGACGTTGTTTGGGATTAGTGGCGTTTTTTAAATTTACGGCAGCACGTTCCCGAACCCAAGGCATAATAAAATCTGATTTTTGCCAGTTAGTCAATACATCAACTTCTTTATCATCATGTTCTAATGTGTATCTGTCAATCCAAGACTCTATGGGGGAGCCCCCTACAGCAACTTCGATCAAACCAATAGGGATATTTTCTTCTTGCATAATATTTTTACCGAAATAATAGGCAATTGCTGAGAATTTTTTTGCCGATGTAGAATCACAAATAGCCCAATTTCCTGAGAAAAATTTTAATTGATTGGTTTTGGCTAAAGTGACAGAATCCCATGCCATATCATTTGTTTCTTGTATCGCTTTCCAATTCAACAAGCGAAGTTTCGAATTCGCAATTGCTGTTTTTACTTCGGCCAAACCGTTTTCAGACATTTGAAGCGGAAAAGCCATATTCGATTGTCCGGAGCAAAACCAAACATCTCCAATCAGTATATTTTTAATGACAATAGTCTTCCCTTCCCCTTGAATACTCAATTGATATGGTCCACCAGCTGCCATTGCAGGAAAAATAGCCTTCCATTTTCCGTTTGAATCGGTAGTAACCAATTGTTTCTGGCCCCTAAATAAAACTTCAACACGATCCTCTCCATTGGCTGTTCCATAAACCACAATGGGCTGATTGCGTTGCAATACCATATTATCCGAAAAAACGGAAGCTAAAGTAAGTCCGCCAAAATCTTTTGTAATATTCCCATAAACGGTTTGTGCCAAAATAGTTGCTCCTTCTTTGACAGGATGCAATGCATCTGGAAATAGATCGGGACGAGCATATAATTTTTCATGAAAATCAATAAGCCTAACATGATTTGCTTTTGCAATTCTTTCAATCTGTGTTTGTATTTCCCAATACCAATCTCTAGTTCCCGATTTAAAGCGCGGATGCTCATTAAAAATTGGTGTCATTCGGCAAATAAATAATTTTACCTTTGGATTTTGTTTCCGTAGCGTATCCAATAACCAAGTGTAGTCGGCGTCAAAATCTTCTTTATAATTGGGCCAATTTCTTGGGTCTGTATCATTCAATCCTAAATGAATAATAGCTATATCGGGAGCGAAAGCTATAGCTTCGGCACATTCTTTTGTTTTATAATAAGGTTTGTGCCCTTTTTTTAATAGAGTAGCGCCACTAAATCCAAAGTTTTTTACTTCGAAATTATTTCCCAACATTAATTGCAACTGAGAAGGATAAGATTCCGTTTTTGGGTTTGCCAAAAGATAGCCCGCTGTAACAGAATCCCCCATACAAGCTACTTTTATCAAAGGAGTTTGTGCAGACAATCTATTCTGTATCAATAGCGCAACAGAAAATAGCAACAGTATAATATCTTTTTTAAAACTCTTCATAACTTTAAATAATACAATGACAAACATTTAAAAATATCGGCCAAGGTGAACGTTTAAATTCACCTCAGCAGATAAACAAACAACCAAATAACTCCATTCGAAAAAACTTAAAAACTATATTTTATCCTTAATTATTTAGGCATCAGTAAAATCGTTTACTTCAGGTCGCAGAAAAATAATTTGAACCAATAATGCCATAAAAACAACACCAGCCATCATGGCAAAACCATTTCCTAACGCACCTTCATCTGCATATTTTCCTAATATTGAAGTCACTAACGCTCCACAGCCCACTCCAGTCATATTCAAAACGCCATAAGCAGTAGCTCTGTATTTTGAGGATACAAACTGACAAAGTATTGGCATATTATTAGCATCAAACATTCCATAACCTATCCCAAAACAAAGAGCTGCACTTACAACATGAAAAAGAGAATTTCCAAAACCAATTAATAGTAAGGCCGGAATCGTTAAACTTAGTCCAATAGCACTTGTATAAACTCTTCCTTTAACATTCTTTAAAACCCATTTATCAGATAATATACCTCCAAAAATAACACCCAATAAAGAAGACATTGAGATAGTGATTGTTGCCAATGGTCCTGCTTGTTCCATTGAAATTCCTAAATTATCCGAAAATAATGTTGGCAACCAATTCTTAGTAGCCCAACCCGGTAAACTAATAGTAGCAAAAAAGAATAAAATAATCCAAAATGAAATATTGGTAAATAACAATCCCAATCCTTTTAAAACTGAACTTTTTTCTTTACTATCCTTTATGTTTTGATGATTCGAAACTTTTTTCTCAAAAAGAAAAAAGACCAAGACAATAGCGTAGACAACTCCGATTAATCCAAAATAATGAAAAGTGGTATGCCAAGAATAGGCTGCGGCAATTGTAGCGCCAAACCCACCCAAAGCCGATCCTATATAAAGCCCTGTCATGTGAATCCCTATTGCAAGTGATCGGGATTTTTGCTGGTGATAATCGGCAATTAATGACAATCCGGCAGGAATATACAAGGCTTCACTTACTCCCATAAGAGCCCTTAACCAATACACATGATTGTAACTGACAGCATAACCCATTGCATAAGTAACTGCTGACCAGACAAATAAACTACCAACAATTAGCCATTTTCTATTCAATTTGTCCGCTATAATACCAGATATTGGACTCATCAAAGCATATATCCAAAGAAATATGGCCATTAAGCGACCAAAATTCTCTCCCGACATCAATTCTGGAATATCTGTTTCCATTGAGGGACGCATGGTGGCCAACATCTGTCTGTCCATATAGTTAAGCAATGCAACAACCCACAGCAAGCCCACTACTATCCAAGGATAATATTTTGAATTCTTCATAATTTGTTTGTAAATAGTTTTTATTCTAGCGCAATCTGCCTGTCTTATTTTAAACAACAAAGCTTTTTGTCTAGCTATAAAAGTGTAAGATTTGAATTTATTATTTTATTTTTCCTATCATAACATTAGGCGTTCGTATTCCTGGTTTAATTTCACCATTAGACAGTACAATTTCATTATCCCATAGCACTGCAGTAGTCGTAACTTGTGCCAAAAATGGCAACTCCCCTACTTTTGTCCAAGTATCAGATAGTGTGTTATACAACAACATCCCTTTAAAAAAACCCTGATGTTGGGTGTTCAGTACATTCTTCTCTGCAATAAGTCTTTCCTTTTCCTCTTTTGAATTTGATTGTGCTATTTGGGATAAATAGGTTTCTATTTTATGAAAAACTAGTCCATTATCTCCACCAAGAATCAATATCGAATGCGTTCCTAATGCAACAGCAGCACCAGCTGAAAAATTGGTGGTATTTGTTCCGTCTGAAATAGCTGCTGCACTTCTCCACGCTTGTTTTTGGATATTAAAAACAAAAGTAGTATTGTGTAAATCACTGATACCTGTTGCCGTTTTAGTTCTTCCTCCAATTACAAAAATGGCTGTACCTTCATTTGTATCTTGAACCACAGCTACCGAATTTGCCAATGCTATGGGTAAATTGGGTAATGCTTTCCATTCTGGTTTTATAACATTTAAATCCAAACTAAAAAAAAGATTGGAAGAGTTTTTTGCTTCATCTCCTCCTATTGCATAAATCACATTTCCGATATGGGTTAGAGCGATATTGGCCATAGCCAAAGGGAATTCTGGCAATGAAAGTATTTCAACATCATTTCTGGAATGTTTCCATTTTAAGATGTATGCCTTATTCGAAAGACCATTTATATTTTCACCCCCTACATAAACAACTCCCAAATTAGTTGAAGTAACTCCACTATAGGCAATGGGTTCTGGTAATTTTGTTTTTATTTTTTTATTCCAAATAAAATTGGCGTCTCTTTTTTGCAATACATGAATAGCATCAGAATATCTTTTAGCCCCACCTTCCCAAGGCATTTTATCAGGAAAATTGGCTCCTCCAGTCACAATTAAAACATTCTTATGTACCCCATTTATGGCTCCAGCAAAGCCAAGAGACTTGCTTCCTTCATTATTTTGCAAATACGCACCAATTTTCCATTCGATGGTATTAAAATCTTTTATTTGAGAATTGACTGTTGTTGTTATTGACATCATAAAAAATAAAGGAATTAGAAAAAATAATAACTTTTCTATTGATTTCATTTATAAACTAGCTTGGCAGATTTGATTTGAAACTATTAAAATCTAAGCTATCCACATCCTTTTTGAAATCCTCAAACTGATCCGAACTCATATTTTTGACTGGTAATCTAAATTCACCTAAATTCAATCCCGTAACTTTCATATAGGCTTTCCCTACAGATATCCCTCCGTATTTACCCAATAAACGAATCATATTTATTGATTTTTGCTGTAAAATACGAGCGGTAAGCAAATCATTGATATTAAAGGCATCAATCAATTCATAATATAAAGGTGCCGCATAATTAAAAGTACTTCCAACCGCTCCCTTGGCTCCCAATACTAGAGCAGACAACATGTTTTCGTCACGTCCCCAAAGCATATCATATTTTCCGTCTTTATAGCTCATGCAACTCTGAAAATCCATGAAATCTTCATGAGTATATTTTATGCCAGCAAAATTGTCCAGTTTGCCATCTAAGGCTTGAATTAAATCAAACATTGGTAAGTTAACCCCTGTCAAAACTGGAATATGGTAGTAATAAAAAGGCATATTTGGCACACTTTCTCCAACCATAATACAAGCCTGAGCGAGCATATCTACATTGGCTGGTTTAAAATAAAAGGGAGAAGTAAGCGAAACAGCATATAAACCAATTTCATAAGCATGTTTGGCTAAATCGATACAATCAGAAAGACAAGTCCCTCCCAAAAATACCATTACTTTGAAATCGTCATCGTGATTCGTGCAATCTGCCCAAGCTTGCGCTATGGCTTTTTTTTCTTCAAGGGTTATAGAAACCCCTTCTCCTGTCGATCCATTTATAAAAGCTCCAGTAACTTTGTTGTGTTTTAAAAATGCATAATAGGGTGGAATTAAACTAACGTCTAATTTTCCGTTGCTGTCAAATGGAGTAAATGGTGCAGCTATTAGTCCTTGTAAATGTTGTATATTCATGTGTAGATACTTTTTGTTTTTTAAAGGAATATGGTATCGCCATTCTTAATTCTAATTTGAATTTTTAGAATCATGGCGATTTCATAATGTTTATTCGTTAAATTATGGGTGTTAATTGACCAAGCCGAAAATTTTTAAATTTTCGACTCAATCAGTTAACAGTAAAATTCTAATCTAAATTAGTACCCAGGATTCTGAGTCACTTTTGGATTGTAGTTAATTGTATTTTGAGATATTGGAAAAAGTACTTGTTTCCCTGTCATAGATGGAACATTCGCCGTTTTATTAAAACGAACTAAATCCCACCATGCTTTACCTTCAAAAGCAAGTTCTTTTAGACGCTCTTTTAAAATAACATCATCATTAGCTGCTTGAGAAGAATTAGTAAATACAGCAGTAGCATCTGCTCTTTGCATCACTTGATTCATCTCTGCAGTAGGATCCTGACCCAAACCGTTTTTGATTTCAGCTTTCATCAACAAAATATCTGCCCAACGATAAATAATGATATCACTGGTAAATCTTCTAAGGGTACCATCTACAGTACCATTAAATTTCATTAATCCAGTAACAACATCTGCTGTATTTGCAGTATTTCTAAGTGTCAAATAAGTTGCATCTTTTCTAACATCGGTTGCCGCAAAATTAAAGCGAGATGGATCAGGTTGTACTCTAGAAATACCCGCATTTCCAGAACCGGAACCTAGTGTCCCAAACATTGCAGTAGCAGCTGCAGTAGTAGCTCCAGGATAATCTGAAGGACCAACGTACATAAAAGAGTTCCAGTTATCCGATAAATTGGAAGTAACATCGGTCAATGAATAACGAACCGCAAAAAGTATTTCATTATTACCTTTGCCTGTATAACTGAATACATCTTTAAAATTAGGCAATAAAGCAGGACCAGCAGCAATTGCATTTATGGCATCCAACGCTATATTCAAATCTGCATCTCCGCCTCCTAATTGCTTGGCAGTCCATAAATTCACATCCGCTTTTAATGCATATGCAGCTGATTTTGATAATTGTACTTTGTTATTGTTCGCATCTGGAAAATTAGCCAATGCCAATTCAATATCCGATTTTATAAATGCAAAAGTTTCGGCCAAAGTGTTACGAGGAACGATATACTCATTTTGATTCGTATTCTCTGTTGGTGTAGTAACAATTGGAACACCACCCCAAGAACGCGCCATAATAAAATAAGCCAAAGCCCTCATTGTATACGCCTGAGCCATGTACCGTTTTTGCTCATTTAAAGTAGTTGAACTAAACGGAATAGTAGGAACATACTTTATAATCAAATTAGCCTGTTGTACAACAGTATACAAACCACCCCAATCTACATCTACATTTTGTGCAGTAAGATTGTTGTTGTAATAATTCGCTAAATTCAACGGTGATTGAACCCCAGCTTTAATTTCTGCACTTCGAGCACCTCCTAATAAATAATAATTTTGTTGGGTTTGTGTTCTAAAATTAATGTACATTCCATTGACAGCTGCTTTAGCATCATCCTCAGTTTTCCAAAAAGCATCTGAAGTAATTACACTTTCTGATACTAAGTTTAAATCATCTGCACAAGAATTAAATAGCGGTGAGATGCATGCAAATAGGATTGAATATAATATATATTTATTTTTCATAATAGATAATATTTGTTTTTTAAAGGAATATGGTATCGCCATTCTACTTACCAATTTTTGAATTTAATATCATGGCGATTTCATGATGTTTATTATTAAAATTTACAGACTTACATTTAATCCAAATATTATGTTTCTTGGTACTGGATATGTACCTGTAGCTCCAGCTGAATTTAAACCTTGGCTAGAACCTCCATCAATACCTTGAACTTCAGGACTTAAACCTGTATATTTAGTAAAATAATAAAGATTACTTCCTGTTACATAAAAACGTGCCGATGCTAATCGTACTTTATTAGCAAAAGAAGTTGGAATAGTATATCCTAAAGTGATTTCTCTTAAACATAAATAATCTCCACTTTCATAATAACGACTATTTCCTTGAAACATATTTGTGTTATAAGCTGCTCCACTAGCTTCCGATCTAAATAAATTGTTTTGATTGGTTTGATCAGCCCAACGGTAACGAGGTACATCAGTAATGTCTCCTTCTTTTTGCCAAGATTGTAAACTTTCGGCCAGTAAACCATAATTCCCTTGAAATTGACCAACAAAACGAGCTCTGGCTTCATTATATATTGTAGCTCCTAATGAATAATCTGTTCTAACCACTAATGAAAAACCTTTATAACTCACATCAAAATTAATACCTCCTACATATTTAGGAAACATATTCCCCATGTATTTTCTGTCTCTACTATCGATAATATTATTGCCATCGGTATCTTCAAAAACAGCATCTCCAGGAAATTTAATTCCATTAGGATTTCCACCAGCGGCGTTTGTTTTTGTTACATAAGTATCTTTTGTTGTCGCATTATATGCATCTGCAGCAGCTTGAGTAGGAAGAATGTATAATTGTTTATGAGCATAAAAATCTCCAATTTTTTGTCCTTCTTGTGACCCACCTACATATACATAAGATCCACTGGCAGCATCCCAAATTTGGGTTCCACCAATTCTGTTGTTTAAATTCCCATTATAAGGAAGGGTCTCAATAACATTCGTATTGTGTGATATAATGAATCCAGCATTAATTTTTAAATCATTTTGATTGTAAATCGTAGTAGCCAATTCCATTTCAAATCCTTTACTTCTTAAACCTCCTAGATTAGTCAAAACTGTTGAAAATCCACTATTAGAAGGCAAAGTCAAATTGGTTAATAGATCCGACGTTAATTTGTTATAAAAATCTCCAATTAATCTAATCTTGTCTTCGTGAATACCCAAATCAAAACCAATATTATTAGTTTGTGATTGTTCCCATTTTAGGCCAGGGTTTGCGATTTGTGAGTTAATAATTGCAGATTGACCATTATAATTATTGGCAATTCCGTTTGTAGATCCTGCATATAATCCTCCTGCTTGAAAATCACCCAAAGTACCTAAGTTTCCATTAACACCAAAACTTCCTCTCAATTTGAATGATGAAACCACTGTTGGCATTACTTTCCAAAATTCTTCTTCATGCGCATTCCATCCTACAGATATCCCAGGAAAAAAACCGTATTTATTGTTTGGTCCTAAACTAGAAGCACCATCATATCGAAAAGATCCTGTAAATAAATACCTGTTTTTATAATCGTAATTCAAACGTCCGAAAACACCATTCATAACCAATTTCGTATTATTCGCATAAACGGAAACTGGAATTGGAGATGAATCTAAAGTCTGAGCTAAATCGGAAGGACTTCCTTTACCCGAAGCATTAAATGCTTTTATTGTTCTTTCGTAATTTGAAGCTCCTAATTTTGCTTGAAAATTACCTACGGCATCAATCGATTTCGTATACGTAAAAACCCCTTCAAATTGTGTTTGAAACAAACGATTATTTACTTGAGAAGCTGTTCGAGTATTGTCAACTAGTCCTGTACTTCCGCTCAAAAATGCCTGTTGAAAAACATTTCCAGAAGCATTTTCACTATATAAAGACATTGAAGGTGTAAAAACTAAATCTTTTGAAAGTTTCAAATCTCCATCAAAAGACATTTGTAATTTTTCATTTTCATTAATCCCTTTTACTTTACCCATTTGATATAATGGATTTCCGTTTATATTATTTTGGCCTGGCGCCAAACTACCATCTTCCAATAAAATTTTTGTTGTAGGTGCATTTCCCAAATATCTATTAAAGACCACACTATTACTTACCACTTGATTGTTATTCGATTTAGCATATAAAACTTTACCACTTAAAGTAAAATTATCAGTCAAATTAAAAGACGCATTCAACTTTGCGGTAAATCTCTCATAACCGGTATAAATAGTAACTCCATCTCCTTTTAAATATCCTAAACTTAAATCAAAAAGACCTTTTTCTGTACCACCACTAAAATTTAAATTATGATTTTGCGTCAAAGCATTTTGAAACAAAACATCATTCCAATTGGTACTTTTGTACATAATTGTATTCGATGTATTCAAAGGATCAACCATTTCTTGCCAACCTTCGCCTTGCAAAGTAGCAATTGTTTGTGCGGATAAACTTGATTTTAATAATGTGGCAAACGGTGTATTATTATTCAAATTATTACCCGTACCATAAGGAGTTGCTCCTATTAATTGATTATCTCTAGCATTAGGACGTGTTCCACCCATAATATCGGCAGCATTTTTAACACCTAAACGAGACAAACGAATGAAGTCTTCTCCCCCCAAAAAATCATATTTTTTTGCAATTTGACTGAATTGAGACGAATAACTATAGGAAATTTTTGTTTTCCCAACTTTACCTGTAGAGGTTGTAATAATAACAACACCATTAGATCCACGTGCACCATAAATGGAAGTTGATGCAGCGTCTTTTAATACTTGTAACGAGGCAATATCGGCTGAGTTAATATCATCTATCTGAGAACGTATTACTCCGTCAACAATATACAAAGGAGTTGCTCCTCCTGGATTATCAATAGAGGTACCACCACGAATTATAATACTTGATGCTTTTCCTGGTTGTCCTGAAGCCGTGCGAACAACAACACCACTTACATTACCTTGTAGTGCTTGAGTAACATTAGAATAGGGTATATTTTCTAATACTTTTTTATCTAATTTAGAAACTGATGTACTTACTGTTCTTCTATTTTGAGATCCGTAACCCACAACAAGTACTTCATTCATTTGTTGCCCAACTTCTTTTAAAACTATTCTTAGATCTTCATCACTTACAATTTTAACTTCTTGATCTTGTAACCCAATATATGTAACCAATAATACGGTCACATAATCTGGAATTTCAATTTCAAAAGTCCCATCAAGTTCTGTTGATGCTGTTATAGTTGTTCCTTTGGCCAATATATTTGCTCCTGGTAAAGACTCCCCTTTTTCATTGAAAACTTTACCTTTAATTTTTCGGTTAACTGGCGCAATTGATGTTCTTTTTACAGAATTATCCATTTTTGGAATTAAAGAAATCGTTTTGCCTTGAATAATCCATTTTACAGGAGCACCCTTGAAAGCTTCTTGCAATACTTTTTCGATTGAAGCATTTTTAACATCAATTGAAATTGGTTTTACATTTTTTAAAATAGTAACATCGTAGAAAAAAACATAATTTGTTTGTTCTTTAATAACAGAGAGTACTTTTTTTGCTGTTACATTCTTTCCAGAGAAAGTTATTGTTTGTGAAGATACTGCTGCCGATACATTTAGCGTAAGGGCAATTATCAATATGGACGTTAATTTCATAACTTTCCAGAATTTAGGGGTTAGCCAAGAATTTCTCGACTTGCTTTTTGGTAATAATTTCATACTTTTGTAATGATTTTGGTTAAAAATAAATTTTCCTCGCTTGGTCTATTTATCTGTTTTTCCAGTCATAGTTCCTTTTTACTAAGGAACAAGCCAGCGATGCTTCCAACATCTGCTGGCTTTTTTATTGGATCACAAATAAATTTTTTATAAAAAAAGGTTTCCCTGATTTGTTTTTTTTATGGCATCACTTTCAAAATTTTGCCTTCTATTTTAAAGTGAACATTATTTCCTTCTAAAATTTTCAATACTTGTGATAATTCTAGGTCTCTATTTATTTCACCTTCAAAGTTTCTAGAAACAACTCCTTTATCCATAACTACATCTACATCATACCAACGACTTATTTGGCGTAATACCGTTTCGAGACTTGCATTATCAAAATGGAACATACCATTTTTCCAAGCCAATACTTCATCAAAATTATCAAGGGCTTTTACCTTAACGCCACCTGATTTTTTTATATTGGCTTGCTGACCTGGTTTCAAAAGTACTTTTTGATCTTTTTTGCCCACTAATATACTACCTTCAATAAGCGAAGTTTTGATTTCACCTTCATCATCGTAACCATTAACATTAAAATGAGTCCCCAAAACCTGTACTTCTACATCGTTAACTGTTACTTTAAAAGGTCTATGTTTATCTTTGGCAACTTCAAAATAAACTTCTCCTACTATTGATACTTTTCTTTCATTGGCGGCAAATGCAGTTGGAAATGAAATAGAAGAAGAAGCATTAAGCCAAACTTTTGTGCCATCTGATAATTCTAATTTAAATTGTCTTCCTCTTGGAGTCATCATTTTATTTATTACACCACGAGCATTACTTCCTTCTGTATAAATTATTTCACCATCTTTCTTGGCAACGGCAGTATTGCTTTGATTGGCTAGAACTCCATTGGCAACACTATCTAAAACAATTTGAGAACCATCTCCCAAAGTTAGTATTGCACCTGATCTACCAGGCATAATAACATTCTTATCAATATTTGCTATTGCTGTTGAAACTTTATTTCGATTGAATGCAACATAACCAAGTCCCATAACCAAAACAATACTTGCAGCGACCACTAATTTTTTCCAATTAAATAATGTAGAATCAGCTTCTTCTGCAACCTGGTCGTTTATTGTATTTATTTTCTTTGTGAGAGATTGGATAAATTGTTGTGTTGATTCTGGATTTGCTTTAACAGGTCCAATACGTTCATAATTTTCACGAAGTATAAAATCTAAATCATCTTCATATTGAGGATCATCAATCATTTTTAATAATTGAGCTTTGCCTTCAAGAGATATTTCACCTGAAACAAATTGATACATAAGTTCTTTAAACACTTCTTTTTGATACATAACGAAAAGATTTAAGCCTTGTAAGGTTGTCCTTCAAATATAAAGACGAGAATACTTCACCAAAGCGGCAATGAAAATGAATAAAATTTTAAAAAAAAGTAAAAAAAATATTTAGAGTATAAAAAATATCATAAAATAACAGCAATAAACAAATATCGCCCTATACAAAATAAGAACAACATTTTAATGCCATAATGCTTGTGAAGATAGATTCTTAGGAAGTTCAAGGCTTCTAGCAAATGCCAACGAATGGTTCTTTTGGCAAGTCCCAGTTCTTCACTAATAAAATCAGCATCTTTTCCCTCTAAACGGCTTAATAAAAAAATAGTACGTCTAGGTTCTGCCAAAAGATTGGCACCTTCATTAATGATACTAGTCAATTCTTTAAACTCATATTGTTCATCTGGTTTCAAAAACATTTCTTGGATTTTTTCTCCCTTAAAAGATTCTGTTTCTACCAATTTTCGACGAATATGAGTTATAATTAAATTTCTACTTACAATAAAAAGATAATTATCAAAACTGTTAACTTCGGACAACTTTTCTTTTTTCTCCCAAATTTGTATAAATACATCTTGGGTTAACTCTTCGGCTACAGGATACGATTTTACAAAACTTAAGGCATGTTGCAGCACTTTTTGCCAATATTTTTCAACAAGACGAGAGTACACAAATTCATTGCCAGAAGCTACTTTTAATAAAATAAGGGATTCATCTGAAGTCATTAATGGAGAATTCATAAAGTTTTGGAGTAACTCAATTTCTTAAATTAATTGCAACAAACATAACAAAAAAAACCTCCTACAACTCTATTATTCAAAAAAAAATATTTTAATATTTTAATAAATTAACAACAAATAGTGAAATATTTAATTTATTTGAGAGAAAAAAGAAGCATATTCAATATTATAATCAATAAAATCAACAGATCAATAACCTTGAAAAAAAACCACAAACCCTGATTTTTTGATTCCATTTATTCAAAAAATAACACATAAAATCCTAATAGTTGCAAAACAGAATCAAGTCAATTATATTTGAATCGATAATCAAAAACAAAGCAGTCATTCGGCTCCTTTTACAAAAATTTAATTCGGAACTTTTAAAATTTTTTTTGTCTTGAGCAACAATGCACATTCTAATCTATTACTGACACATACCAAAAAGACCAAATACTAATGATTAACACTATACCACCATTAAAAAAAAATTCTAAATCCATTCTCAATGCCGCCGTAATTGTGGCAGCACTAGGCTATTTTGTTGACATTTACGATCTATTACTTTTTGGAATTGTTCGTACAGACAGTTTAAAAGATTTAGGAATTACAGGTGATGCCATCCGAAATCAAGGTGAATACCTCATTAGTATGCAAATGTTTGGAATGTTATTTGGCGGTATTCTTTGGGGAATTTTAGGTGATAAAAAAGGAAGAATATCCGTTTTATTTGGCTCTATTTTAATTTATTCGATAGCTAATATTGCCAACGGAATGGTAACAACCGTTGACGCTTATGCATTTTGGAGGTTGATTGCAGGAATAGGACTTGCCGGAGAACTTGGAGCAGGAATTACTTTGGTAGCCGAATCATTACCTAAAGAAAAACGAGGTTATGGAACAATGATTGTAGCTTCAGTAGGCGTTTCTGGTGCAGTGGCCGCTTATTTGGTATATCAAATTTTTCAGGATTGGCGTTTGTGTTATTATGCTGGAGGTGTCCTAGGTATTTTGTTGCTATTTTTAAGAATCAGCATTACCGAATCTGGAATGTTCAAGCAGATACAACAAACCAAAGAAACGAAAGGTGACTTCTTGTCTTTATTTACCCATAAAAAACGTTTTTTAAAATACCTTCAATGCATTATTATTGGCATTCCAATTTGGTTTCTAGTAGGTGTTCTGATTACTTTTTCACCAGAATTTGCAAAAGCTCTAGGCGTACAACAAGCCGAAACCATCATGGCAGGAAAAGCAATCGCTTTTTGTTACACCGGTTTGGTTTTTGGAGATATTGCCAGCGGGTTATTAAGCCAATGGCTAAAAAGTCGAAAAAAAATAATGGCTTTATTTTTGATTTTCAATCTCTTAATGGTTTTTGTTTATTTGAATGCTTATGGAATTTCGGCAACTGCTTTCTACATTCTATGCTTTACTATGGGATTTTCAGTAGGATATTGGGTTTTGTTCGTTACCATTGCAGCGGAGCAATTTGGAACCAACATCAGAGCAACTGTAACTACCACAGTTCCTAATTTTGTTCGGGGATCACTTCCATTAATAATTTTAATTTATAGCTTTTTTAGAGATAATCTTTTAGACGGTGACATCCTTAAATCAGGAATGATTGTTGGCTCATTACTATCAATAATTTCTTTATTAGCGCTTTGGAAAATGAAAGAAACATTTTATACTGATTTGGATTTTACCGAAAGCAATGACGAAACTTTTATTTAATAATTAGAGCAATTTTCATTATTAAATTATTGATTTACAAACATAACTACACATTCAATTTTGCTTTTTTTTAAACTATTAAGAAATTAAAATTCATTTAGACTAATGCTTAATGATCTTAATTTCTTAATGGTTTTTTTTTTTTAGAATTACCAATTTTTATTTCAATTAAATTTGAATTATATTTGAGCGAAATTTATACCATGAAGATATTTTTCACCATTCTTTTTTACGTCCTATTCCAAGTAGGATATGCACAATCGGCAGATCAGTATTTTGAAAAAATTAGAAATAACGAAGCCGAACTTACCGCTTTTTTTGCTCAAATGCCCAAAGGAGGCGACTTACACCACCATTATTCTGGGTCTATTTATGCTGAACCTTTAATAGCCCACGCTATCACCGAAGATTTTTTTCTCAACACTCAAACCATGGCTGTTTCTCAAGAAAAACAGACTGGATCTGACTGGGTTTTATTTTCGACTTTGCAAAAAAATGGAGAATTAGATATATACAAACAAAAAATAATACAAAAATGGTCTGTCAAAGATTATAATAATGTGGATTACCCATCGGATAAATTATTTTTTGAATCTTTTATGAAGTTTGAAACCGCTACAAAAAACAATTTTGGAGCAGGTTTATTGGAGCTAAAAAACAGAGCCATCAAAGAAAATGTAAGCTATATCGAAACGCAATTATCAACTATCCCTTGCTCCATAAACACATCCGAATTAACTAAATACAACCTTCATTTAAGGAAAATGATGGTAGCTAAAAATGAAAAAGCCATTATGCAATCTTTGGATTCCTTATATACTATTTTCATTCAAAAAAATGCCAAGAAATACGCCACTGATTTTAATGTAAACTTCGTAGCCAAACTTCACAAAGACCTAAAAATAGACGACAATCAATTCACCATGCGCTACCAAAATTTTGTATTGCGTTTCATGGAACCCGTAGATTTATTCAAAAATCTAGTAGTTGCTTTTATGTCTGCCGATAGTAGCCCGCTGATGGCAGGAGTGAATATAGTTTCTCCTGAAGATGGCGAAACTTCTATGAAAGATTATGGTTTACACATGCTAATGTTCAAATATTGCCACAGTCGCTTTCCAAAAGTAAAATATGCAATGCATGCTGGTGAACTTACCTTAGGAATGGTTCGTCCCGAAGAATTAACTTGGCATATCAATGCAGCAGTATATACGGCTGGAGCCAATAGAATAGGACATGGAGCTGATATGGCATACGAAGAAAAAAGTTATGATTTAATGCGCTATATGGCCAAAAATAGTATTCCAATCGAAATCAACCTGACCAGTAATGAGTTCATCTTAAAAGTAAAAGAAAACCGTCATCCAATTTTATTATACAAAGAATTTGGCGTACCCATAGTTATTAGTACCGATGACGCAGGAATATTACGAACCAACATGACCGAACAATATGTATTATTAGCCAAAAGATACAAAACCATCACCTATACTGATATCAAACAATTTGTATATAACAGTATCAACTTTAGTTTTATTCAAGATCCTACTGTAAAAAAACAAGTAGTACAGGACTTGCAAAATCGATTTGAGACTTTTGAAAATAATTTTAAAAATTAATTTTTTGTAATCCAATTACAACGTTCTTACATTCAAAAACAACTTAACATTACTTTTTATTTAGTGTTTTTTTAACCCTATTTTTATATTTTTAACTCAATTTAAGAAAACTATCACAAATATTGTCCGTATTTTTGCGATTGTATTATTTATTTAATAAAAATTAAAAATCTTAAAAAAAATTATATGAAGAACTTTGTCCTAATTTCACTATTTTCAATACTATCAATAACCGCTTTTGCACAAAACAAAAAATTATCTTCTGTAAAAGTAGACGATAATCTAACTCGATATTATATCAACTACGAAAATGGCCTTCCTACGCTAACTGCCAATAAATATGGGGCTTTAAAATTTTATTTAGAAAAATATGTGAAATTTTCTGATGATAAAAAAAACACAAGCTACAATCTAATTTTTGACCTAAATGAAAAAATCATAAACTCTTTAAACAAAGATATTTATGTTACTATTGTATTTCTCGATTATTCAATAATTAATGCAAGACCTTCTTTAGAAAACGAAGGTACTTTTAAAGGCAATATTACCATCCCAATTAAAAATATTGATCGGTTAACAAAAACTGCCATAAAAGCAATTATCTTTAAAATAAAAGACGAAACCGATGAAAATGATATCGTTTTCAAATTCAATAAAGAGGATGCAGGAAATTATAAATTTCAAAAAGAAGCACTATTAATTAAAGAAGGAAAATAAAGTAATCTTGAAATAAAGTCATAAAAAAAACCTCAAAAATGAGGTTTTTTTTATGTTTAGTTTTTATTAATCTTCTTCTGCATGATGTGATTTTGAATATCCTCTCCATTTCTCTATACAATCCTGAAAATCCTGAGGCAATTCCGTATCAAAACGCATCATTTCTCCTGTAGTAGGATGTACAAAACCCAACGTTTTAGCATGCAAAGCTTGACGCGGTAAAGCTTTGAAACAATTCTCTATAAACTGTTTGTATTTAGTAAACGTAGTTCCTTTCAAAATCAAGTGACCGCCATAACGTTCATCATTAAAAAGTGGATGGCCAATGTGCTTTAAATGCGCCCTAATTTGGTGTGTTCTTCCCGTTTCCAATTTACATGAAATCAAGGTTACATACCCAAAACGTTCTAATACTTTATAATGAGTGATGGCAGGTTTCCCTATTTCGGGATCTGCAAAAACAGCCATTTGCATACGGTCTTTTAAGTGTCTCGCCAAGTTTCCTTCAATCGTTCCTTCTTCTGCAGCAACATTTCCCCAAACTAACGCAATATACTCTCTTTCAGATGTTTTAGCCTCAAATTGTTTGGCCAGATGCGTCATCGCTGCTTCAGTTTTGGCAATAACCAACAATCCCGAAGTATCCTTGTCAATTCTGTGAACTAATCCTGGACGTTCGCTACTGTTCATTGGTAAATTCTCAAAATGAAATGCAAGCGCATTCACCAAAGTTCCAGTATAATTTCCGTGCCCTGGATGCACTACCATTCCCGGCTCTTTATTGATTAACAACAAAGTATCATCCTCATAAACAACATTAAGCGGAATATCCTCTGGATCCACCCTATTTTCAAATGGCGGGTGAGACAACATCACCTGAACCACATCAAAGGGTTTTACTTTATAATTGGACTTTACAGGCGCATCATTCACAAAAATATTGCCTTCTGTTGCTGCGTTCTGAATTTTATTCCGTGTGGCATTTTGAATTAAACCCATCAAGTATTTATCTATTCGTAAAATCGCTTGACCTTTGGGAACCTCAAACTTAAAATGTTCAAATAATTCTTCGTCTAATTCCTCTATTGGTTCACTATTGTTGTTCATTCGTTGGTGTTTCTGTTGTTGGAACAGCTGTGCTGTCCACTATTTCTTCTTGATAACTCTCTTTTCCATCGCCCAAAACCAAATCAATTTTTGATGCTTTCAAGACTCTGTCTCCTACTTTCAAATTTCTTCCTTTGTAACGCATTTCCAAGACCATGTCTTTTCCTAAATTCGGAACATACGTAATAGTTCCTTCTTCAAGTCCCAGTGCCTTAAGCGTTGGTACTGCTTCACGATATGTTTTTTCAATTAAATCTGGAATTCGAACAGACGAAAACCCAGAAGAATTGATTTTAATATATACTTTTCTTCCAACCTTAACCTTAGTCCCGGGCATCGGATCCTGCTCTACTACACTGTATTTTGGAAAATCCCCTCTAAAATCGACACTATCCAAAAGCTCATAATCCAAATCCAATTCATCTAGCTTATCTTCTACTTGCTCCTCAGTTAGTTTTCTCAAATCAGGAACCGTTATTTCATGCCCATGATCGGTTGTAAATGTTAGCCAATGCATAAACAAATAGGCCAAAACTGCAATAATAGCAAGTGCAATCGCCACTTGTCCAAAAAATACACGACTCGTAAGATATTTTTTTAAGCTCATAAATATTTTTATTTCCCGCAAAGATAAAGCTATTTCGTTTCAAAAAAAATGATAATTTTGTTTAATAGTATTTGTCCTTCCGAGCATTGTTTATGGAAGGAGCTATTCCTGCTGTACGCTTGTATCTTTTGCTAAAAAAAACATTTTTCCAAAGCCATAAAAGGAGCTTCCTTTGGTCGCTCTTTTCTGCCAGGAAAAATTAGTTTTTTTACACAAAAGGAAACCGCTTCCATCAGGGCTAGGGAATTCATTTTCAAAACAATATTTAGCATTTAAAAATTAAAATCACAGTATTACACTTTCAAAAAAATCGTGAAATTTGTAAAATTAGTGGCAAAAAAAACAAAAAAATATGAAAAACATTGCCATCATCATGGGCGGCTATTCCAGCGAATACAAGATCTCACTCATTAGCGGAAACGTAGTTTATCAATTCTTAGACAAAACCAAATACAATGCCTTTCGCATTCATATTTTCAAAGAAAAATGGGTTTATGTAGATGCCAACGATTCCGAATTCCCTATCGATAAAAATGATTTTTCGGTAAACATAAACGGAAGCAAACAAACTTTTGATTGTGTTTTTAATGCCATTCACGGAACACCAGGCGAAGATGGACTGATGCAAGCTTATTTTGAATTGTTAAACATTCCACAAACCGCTTGTGATTATTACCAAGCCGCATTAACCTTCAACAAACGCGATTTATTATCCGTATTAAAACCATACGGAATAAAAACAGCCACTTCCTATTATCTAAACAAAGGTGATAGCATCAATACTAACGAAATTGTTGAAAAATTAGGTCTCCCATGTTTTGTAAAACCCAACAAAGCAGGATCAAGCTTCGGAATTTCAAAAGTAAAAACCGCTGCCGAATTGCCAATAGCCATCGAAGTTGCCTACAAAGAAGACAATGAAATCATCATAGAAAGCTTTCTTGACGGCACCGAAGTTTCTGTTGGAGTAATCAATTACAAAGGAAAAATTACTGTTTTACCTATAACCGAAATTGTTTCCGAGAATGATTTCTTCGATTACGAAGCCAAATACGAAGGGAAATCTCAAGAAATTACACCTGCGAGAATCTCAGATGAAATGACTCAAAAAGTAGCAGAAATAGCCAAACGCGCCTACGAAGTACTCAAAATGAAAGGTTTCTCACGTAGCGAATTTATCATTGTAGACGGAGAACCACACATGCTAGAAATGAACACCATTCCTGGTCTTACCACCGAAAGTTTGATTCCGCAACAAGCCAAAGCCGCTGGAATTTCATTGGAAGATTTATTCACAAATGCAATTGAGTTAGCGCTTAATTAAGTTACTAAGTCACTGAGATGCTAAGTTTTTAGAAACTTAGCATCTTAGAAACTCAGAATCTTAGAAACTAAAAAAAAATGAAAAAAGCCATATTTCCAGGATCGTTTGACCCGATCACCTTAGGCCACGAAGACATCATCAACAGAGGCATTTCGCTTTTTGATGAAATTGTAATTGCCATTGGGGTCAATGCCGAAAAAAAATACATGTTTACGCTCGAAGAAAGAAAGCGTTTCATTGAGGAAACATTCAAAAATGAACCCAAAGTTACCGTTATCACTTACGAAGGTTTAACCATCGACTTATGTCACAAAGTAAAAGCCGACTTTATACTTAGAGGTCTACGAAACCCCGCCGATTTTGAATTCGAAAAAGCAATCGCCCACACCAACAGACGGTTATCCAAAATAGAAACCGTATTTTTATTGACTGCTGCACGAACTTCATACATCAGTTCTAGCATCGTGAGAGATGTTATCCGAAACTATGGCGAATACGAAATGCTGGTTCCCGAAGCTGTAAGGGTTAAATTGCATAAATAGTTTTCAGACTTTTCTGTTGTTGAATTAATACAAATAAAAGACTATTTTAAAATAGGAGAAATTCATGATTCTAATTTTCTAAAATTAAAAATAGAAAAGAGACTAAGGAAAACGGATATCAGAGAAAAACATAAATTTGCGAAACCTACTAATTAGCTGTAATTTCGCAACCTAAAATAACACACACCTTATAATGAGCTTCGAAAGAGAATTAAATAAACGCAGCGGTTCCCAATGTGAATTATGTGCTGCCACCGAAAACTTAAAAGAATACCAAGTATTACCGACCAAGAAAGGCGGATTGGACGAAAGTATTTTTGCTTGTGCTACTTGTATCGACCAAATTGAAAATCCAGGTCATGAAGATTTAAACCACTGGAGATGTTTGAACGACAGCATGTGGAGCGAACACACTCCAGTACAAGTTGTAGCTTGGAGAATGTTAAGCCGTTTGCGCAAAAATGGTTGGCCACAAGAATTGTTGGAGCAAATGTATTTTGACGAAGACACTTTGGCATGGGCACAAGCAACAGGAGAAGGAGAAGATGATGAAAACAAAATCATCCACCGTGATGTTAATGGCGTTATTTTGACTCATGGAGATTCTGTTGTATTAATCAAAGATCTAAAAGTAAAAGGATCTAGTATGGTTGCCAAACAAGGTACTTCGGTACGCAACATCCGTTTGGACCACGAAAATGCAGAATACATTGAAGGAAAAGTAGATGGTCAACAAATTGTAATTATCACACAATACGTGAAGAAAATATAGTAATCAAGTGATAAGTAAAAGAGTGATAAGTAATCTCTTTAAATCAAAAAAAAACGTTAACAGCATGCTATTTGCTGTTAACGTTTTTTATTTTTAGGACACTTTTTTACTGTTAACTAAAAAATTGAGTCCTGATTATTTTTTTCTGTGATCACTAAAAAACGGAACACTGATCACTAATTTTTAGCTTTTTTGAAACAATTTATCAACTTGCTCTTTAGTCAATGACTCAGAAACATTGGTAGACGATGCTTCTTTATTTGAAACCATAAACTGCACTGTCGTTTTATCAGAGCTTACAATATAATGCAACCAAACAAAATTATTAGGCAATTCTAATTTAATATCATTTATAGGACTAGCGTTAAATCCATTTAAAATAATACCATAAAGACTTTGATAGGCATTATCTACATTTTTGAATGTAAAATTCTTCAAAGAGATTTCTTCTAAATCAATAGAAGTTGTTTTGAAAAAAAAGGTATACTCGTCACCTACTTTTTGAACATAAAAATCATTATTTATTCTACCTAATTTTTCAACTGGTACAGTTTCTACAACTTTAATTTGACTAAAGCCAACAGAACTAATCAACAAAACAGCAATTGCAATAATTTTTTTCATAATTTATTTGGGGTTTATTAATATACTTTAATAGGTAAGTATTTGTCAGCAAACTTAATAATAAATAAAATTAACTCTATTTAGATAAAAACATTTTATCAACATTAAATTTCATAATTTGTTTGTAAATTTTATCATAGCGCATACTATTTGTATTTAAAGTAATTTTTTATTCATAAAAAAATCGCTAAAAGTAAAAAACACTCTTAACGATTCTCAAAACTTATATATTTTTTCAATAAAAATCTAGAAAGCACAGAAATCTAATGTCTAATTCTCCTCCTCTTTCTTTATAACCTTTCTGGCTACTTCAATTTTAAACTTCTTTCCTTTCATTTTTTCATCTTTAACAGCATGAAGCAAATCCTTAACTTTATTAAATTTTACGGCAGCAAATGAAATAAAATCTTTTACTTCAATCAACCCTAAATCTCCTTTTTCAAGTTTTCCTTTTTGGGAAAAGAACCCTACAATATCAATTTTATTCAATTTATTTTTCTTTCCCCCACTGATATATATGGTTTGAAATTCGGGAGGTTTTGGCAATGCAGTTGTTTTTTCAACATTCAATATTTCCATACAATAATCCAAATAATCCATTTTTTTTTCGCTTTCATGTACAATCACATACGCGGTTCCAGATGCAAGCATACGTGCTGTACGCCCATTTCTATGGGTAAATTCATCTTCCTTTAATGGCAAATGATAATGAATAACATGCTTCATTTCTGGGATATCAAGACCTCGAGCAGCCAAATCTGTAGTAATCAAATAACTCATACTTCCATTGCGAAATTGAATTAATGATCGTTCCCGCTCATCCTGATCCATACCACCATGATAATAAGTAGCATAAATTCCTTTTTCGTTCAAAGTGTCGCTAATGCGTTCTGCCGCATCACGATGATTACAAAAAACAATAGCCGACTGTGATTTTAAAGAACAAATTAGGTTAAACAAACTACCTAATTTATCTTTTTCTTTTGAAACGACCATTTTGGTAGCTAAGTTACTTTCTTGTTCGTCTTCGGTTGGAATAAAATCCAAAATTGTTGGATTAACAACTCTAGTATATTTTGGTATTTCAATATCGGAAGTAGCCGAAACCAAAACCCGCTTGTTAAGCTTAGATAGTTTTCCTATAATGAAAGACATTTGCTCGTGAAAACCCAACTGCAAGGATTTATCAAATTCATCCAATATTAAAGTTTGAATCTTGTCCAATCGAAAAGTACCTCTATCAATATGATCGGCAATTCGGCCTGGAGTTCCTATTAAAACAGCTGGCGGATTACTCAAATTCTTGATTTCAGTATCAATAGAATGTCCGCCGTAGCAAACATTTACTTTATAATCGGTTCCCATTTTTTTCCATACTTGTTCTATTTGCAACCCTAATTCACGAGAAGGAACTAGAATCAAACATTGAACCGATAGAATTTCGGGCTGTAACATTTCGAAAATGGGAAGCAAAAAAGCCAATGTTTTTCCAGAACCCGTTGGAGAAAGCAGTAAAACATTATTGTCATTTAGAATGACATCTTGGGCAACTTCTTGCATTTCGTTTAGGCTTTCGATACCTAAATTCAATAATATATTGTTGGAATGGTGTTTCTTATTCATTTTGCAAAGGTAAAACGAATTATGCATTATGAGTTATGAATTTTGAGTTTTTAGTATTTCTGCTTTTAATTTACAGATGAATCAAAATTAATTACATTTGATTTTATATTTTAAAAACCCCAAAAATGAAATTTCTCAACTTAACTATACTATTTTTCTACCTTACTTCATTTGCCCAAAACAACACTAAATACAGCACTATATTCGAAAAAGGAAATGGAAACCAATCGGCTAATTATCAAGAGACAATTGCTTATTACACCGTTTTGTCACATGATTTTTCTACTATAAAAATGGATAAAATGGGACTTACAGATAGCGGAGAGCCTTTATATATGATTACTTTCAACCCTGATAAAAAATTTAATTTTGAAACGATTCAAAAAAACAAAGCAATATTACTAATCAATAATGGCATCCATGCGGGAGAACCTGACGGTATTGATGCAACTATGCAATTATTTAGAGATTTAGCCTTAGGCAGCATAAAAATACCACAAAATACTGTTATAGTAACCATACCCATTTATAATATTGGAGGTGCTTTAAATCGAAATTCAACCTCAAGAGTCAATCAAGAAGGACCAGAAGAATATGGCTTTAGAGGCAACGCTAGAAACTATGATTTAAATCGCGATATGATCAAATCGGACACTCGAAACACAAAGAGTTTTGTATCCATTTATCACAAAATAAATCCAGATATTTTTATAGACAACCATGTGAGTAATGGAGCTGATTATCAATACAAATTAACCTACATCATGACGCAACACAATAAATTAGGCACTGTTTTGGGAGATTATATGAACTCAGAGATGATGCCTTATATTGTAAAAGATTTAGAAAAAAAACAAATTCCAACAACTCCTTATGTCAATGCATTTGAGGAAACGCCCGACAATGGTTTTGTACAATTTTCAGACACACCAAGATACACAACAGGTTATACTTCTCTTTTTAACACAATAGGGTTTGTTGTTGAGACCCATATGCTCAAAAAATATGCTGATCGTGTAAAAGCGACCTACGAATACATGCTAAGTACAATCGCTTTTACGGATTTGAACTATAAAAAAATAAAAGAATTGCGACTCAAAAACGAAGAACAATTTCAACCGAAAAAATCATACCCAATAGAATGGAAAATTGACAGTTCCAAGGCAACTACCTTTTTGTTTTCAGGTTTTGAAGCTTCCTTTAAAAAAAGTGAAGTAACAACTGGACAACGTTTGTTTTACGATAGAACTAAACCGTATCAAAAAAACGTACCGTATATCAAAGAATACAAATCGGTAAAAGAGGTAAAGATTCCCAATGCCTATATTATCCCGAAAGGCTATTGGAATGTTATTGATTTATTAAAAAACAATAATTGCAAATACTCGCAATTGAAGAATGACACCATTATAACCATAGAAAGTTATAAAATTGCCGATTATAAAACTTCAAGTCAAGCCTACGAAGGGCATTATCCTCATAGAAATACAAAAATAACGACAACTATTGAAAAAATAGCTTTTGCCAAAGGAGATTATATTTTCCCCACTGAACAAAAAGCCGTTAAATATTTACTGGAAACTCTAGAACCAGAAGCCGTTGATTCTTTCTTCAATTGGAATTTTTTTGATACCATTTTACAACAAAAAGAAGGGTATTCGGAATATGTTTTTGAGGATTTAGCAGCTCAAATTTTAAGAGAAAATCCAAATCTAAAAACAGAATTAGAAAATAAAGTTAATTCGGAACCCGCTTTTGCAAAAAACAGTGAAAGCAAGCTAGATTGGGTGTATAAACATTCCAAATACTATGAAAAAGCACATTTACAATATCCAGTTCACAGATTATTATATTAATTAACAACTAATTAGAACCGTTTTCAGCTTCAAACAATAGCTTGATATTTTCATAAGAATTTTCCAAAGCATCTTTTATTTGAATAGGATTCAGCCAAGCAACTTTTTCAATTCCTTCTTCAATTTGTCCAACAGGAGTACCTTCAAAATCAGTATGCATAACAAACCAATGCGTGATTTTTAATTTATATTTACCATTTCTTTTAAAAACATGATACGTTTTTTGTAGTTTTTCACCAACCACTAATCCGTTTACACCAGTTTCTTCTTCTACTTCTCGCGTAGCTGCATCCTCTATTAGTTCTCCTTTTTGAGAACCACCTTTTGGCAAATCCCATTTTCCGTTTCTAAAAATAAATAAAACTTCACCCTTTTTATTATAAACCAACCCTCCTCCAGCTTTATTTACAGGAATTTTCGCTTTCAAAGTTTTCATTATCACACTTTCATCAGGATGATAGAGATAAGCTTTCTTAATTTTATTTTGAAACATTTTTATTACAACTTGCTCAATGTCAATACTATCAAGCAAGAAAAGTTGAAAATCAGTTTCCTTCGAAATTTGATTTGTCAAAAAAAGTGGTTTGTCGTTAACAAAAACTTTATACATTTGTATTATGATTTTTAATAAAGATACAGCCGAAAAAACAGCCGAATTGCTTTTGCAAATAAATGCAATTAAATTGAATCCAGGAAATCCTTTTACATGGGCTTCTGGATGGAAATCGCCTATTTATTGCGATAATCGTTTAATCCTCTCGTTTCCAGCCATAAGAAATTATGTCAGAGACCAATTTTCAAAAAACATTGAAAAACAATTTGGAAAACCAGATGTAATTGCCGGAGTAGCTACTGGTGCAATTGGCATTGGAATGCTTGTTGCAGAAAGTATGGGATTACCTTTTGTATATGTACGACCAGAACCAAAAAAACATGGACGTCAAAACCAAGTAGAAGGTTTTTTACAAAAAGGACAAAGCGTAGTAATTATAGAAGATTTAATAAGTACTGGAAACAGTAGTCTTCTTGCCGTTGAAGGCTTGCGGGAAGCAGGAGCAGTAATAAAAGGGATGGCAGCAATATTTACCTATGGTTTTGATGTTGCAGACCAAAACTTTAAAAATGCCAATATTGATTTATATACACTGAGTAATTATCAAAATTTATTAAATTTAGCCGTTACTAAGAGTTATATTACAGAAAAAGAAGAAGAAACATTAAGAGAATGGAATGTAAGCCCTTCGACTTGGAGTGTTTAAAATTTAAAATGCAGAAAATAAGATTGCAAATTTTGGGTTTAAAAAAATAGAATAACAAAATTTAAATATAATTATGAACTTAGAAAGTCCAAAAGTTACAGTTGAGAAACCAAGTCAAGAGTTATTTGATTTATTGAGTGATGTAAAAAACTTCGAAAAATTAATGCCAGATAATATAGCAAAATTTGAAGTTATAGGAGAAGATGCTTTTATTTTTGGATTAAAAGGTATGCCTGAAATCAAATTAAAAATGAAAGAAAAAATTGCTCCAAACAAAATTGTTCTAGGTGCTGCAAGTGATAAATTACCATTTACTTTGGTAGCTAACATTGATAGTCTTTCTGAGCAATCTAGTGCAGTTAAATTGGATTTTGATGGAGAATTTAATGCTATGATGGCAATGATGATAAAAGGACCAATCAGTAAATTCATTGAAACTTTAGCAAATAACATGACAAAACTATAATTCACTTGTTGAATCGGTTAGTTGATTAAACGACTAACCGATTCAACAATACTTAATACAACATTTGAACTTCTTTAAGATTATATTCAAATATACCATCATCCTCCAATAGTATTTGAAGCTTTCCAATATCCGAAACTCCTTTTATAATTCCCATAAAATTAACTTCATTTTCATCGGTAAAAGCAGCAGGAACACCAATTTTAAAGAGTTTATTTGTATATTCCTCCCATAATAAAAGATCGATTTGGGAATATTCAGCTATCATAGCTTCCATTTCTTCAATTATTGAAAATAAAATAACTTCTTTGTCTAAGTTTAAATTACAAATCAAAGCTAGTGAAGAAGCTCTAGGCAAATCATCGAATTGCACTTGATTTATATTCAGCCCAAGTCCAACAATAGATGTTATAACACCATCCCCTTTTATGCTGTTTTCTATCAATATGCCACCAATTTTCTTATTAGCTGACATAATGTCGTTTGGCCATTTTATACTCAATTCGGGAATATTTATTTTTTCTAAAGCTCGAATTACTGAAAGCGAAATAACAACATTCAAATTAAAAAAGGATTCATTATCCCTCAAGAAATCCTTAACCAATACACTCATTATTAAATTCTTACCTAATTCAGATTCCCATACCGATCCCATTTGGCCTTTCCCTTTCAATTGATTTTCTGCAGTTACAACAGTAAAATTTTGTATATCTTCTGTACTAGATAATCCTTTTAGAAATTCATTTGTAGAATCTATGGCATCGAGTTTGATTAGCTTCATATATATCATTTTTTGAAAACATAATTTAATATTATGTTAAGGTTCAAAATTAATCACAAAAAATGGTAACTTTACAAACTTATATAAAAAATTAAATGGCGAAAAAGATTATAAACAATGATGCTCTATTGGCTAACATCATTAAAGGGATAGAAGAAGTAAAAGGAAATGACATCGATATTTTAGATTTAAGAGAAATAGACACAGCAGTTTGTGACTATTTTGTTATTTGCAATGGTAACTCAAACACACAAGTGAATGCAATTGTCAATTCCGTTCAAAAAATAGTATCAAAGGATTTAAAGGATAAACCTTGGCATGTAGAAGGATCTGATGTAGCCGAATGGGTTTTGATGGATTATGTTCACATTGTAGTACACGTTTTTCAAAAACACATTCGTGAATATTATAACATCGAAAGTCTTTGGGGTGATGCTAAAATCACCAAAATCGAAAATAAATATTAAAGAAATAATCTTCTAATGGCTAAAGAGAATAATCCAAATTCAAATAAATTTAAAATAAGTCCTTGGTTAATTTACACTGCAATACTTTTAGTGTTTTTAGGAATAAGTTTTATAACAGGTGGCTCTAGTTTTGAAGAACCCGCTCAATTAACTTCGTCTAAATTTAATTCCTATTTAGAAAAAGGACAAATTGAGAAAGTAATTGTTTACAATAAAAATGAAGCGGAAGTTTATTTAAATACTGAAGCTTTAAAAGAAGTAGAACATAAAAAAATTTCCAAAGACGTTTTAGGAAGACCCAATAAAGGTCCACATTATACATTTGACATAGGAAACGACCAAATTTTTCAAAACAAATTAGAAAAAGCAGTTGCTGAAGGAAAATTAAAAGATTTTAATTTTTTACAAAAAAGCAATTGGACTGATCTTTTGGTAAGCTTGCTACCAATAATTATAATTATTGGAGTATGGATTTTTATCATGCGAAAAATGTCAGGCGGCCCAGGTGGTGGTGGTGGACAAATTTTCAATATTGGAAAGTCAAAAGCGAAACTTTTTGACGAAAAAACAGATATCAAAACAACTTTTAAAGATGTTGCAGGATTAGAAGGTGCTAAAGAAGAAATACAAGAAATTGTTGAATTCCTGAAAAATCCAGAAAAATACACGAATTTAGGAGGTAAAATACCAAAAGGTGCATTACTTGTAGGCCCTCCAGGTACAGGAAAAACATTATTAGCCAAAGCAGTTGCTGGCGAAGCTCAGGTTCCCTTCTTCTCATTATCAGGATCCGATTTTGTTGAAATGTTTGTAGGTGTTGGAGCTTCTAGAGTTCGCGACCTTTTTAAACAAGCAAAAGAAAAATCTCCAGCGATTATTTTTATTGACGAAATTGATGCAGTAGGTAGAGCTAGAGGAAAAAGTAATATGTCTGGCGGTAATGACGAAAGAGAGAATACCCTTAATCAATTACTAACAGAAATGGATGGTTTTGGCACCAATTCAAATGTAATTGTATTGGCTGCAACCAATAGAGCCGATGTTTTAGACAAAGCTTTAATGCGTGCTGGACGTTTTGATAGACAAATTTTTGTTGATTTACCCGATATTCGCGAAAGAGCAGAAATATTCTTAGTACACCTTGCTCCTTTGAAAAAAATTGAAGGACTTGATACTGAATTTTTAGCCAAACAAACTCCAGGTTTTTCTGGCGCAGATATTGCCAATGTATGTAACGAAGCGGCTTTAATTGCAGCAAGACATAATAAAGACGCAGTTGATAAACAAGATTTCTTAGATGCAGTTGACCGTATTGTTGGTGGATTGGAAAAGAAAAACAAAATTATCACTCCAGAAGAAAAAAGAGCAATTGCAATACACGAAGCAGGACATGCCACTGTAAGCTGGATGCTTGAACATGCAGCACCATTGATAAAAGTTACAATTGTACCTCGTGGCCAAAGTTTAGGAGCAGCTTGGTACCTACCCGAAGAACGTCTAATCGTTCGTACGGATCAAATGCTTGACGAAATGTGTGCTACAATGGGAGGAAGGGCTGCTGAAAAAGTAACATTTGACAGAATTTCAACAGGTGCTTTGAGCGATTTAGAAAAAGTAACGAAACAAGCTCGTGCTATGGTAACCGTTTATGGTTTAAATGACAAAATTGGTAACGTTACCTATTATGATTCAAGTGGACAAAGTGAATACAGTTTTTCAAAACCATATTCTGATGAAACTGCCAGAGTAATTGATAAAGAAATTTCAGACCTTATCGAAAGCCAATACCAGAGAGCCATTAATATACTTGAAGAAAATAAAGACAAACTTGAAGAACTTGCAGCTATATTAATCGAAAAAGAAGTTATTTTCAAAGACGATTTAGAAACCATTTTTGGAAAGAGAACTTTCGATAAAAACTTAGGTGAAGTAGTCTCTTAAATTTACAAAAAAACACAAATTTTTAAAATCTTAATTCAAAATCCTGTTTTGAATTAAGATTTTTTTATCTTTGAACGTTTTCAAGTAACACAAAACGATTATTAACAAATTTATGAATCTTTTTAAAAAATTATTTGGTTCGAATAATCCCTCTTCTGACGAAGCAAGAGAAAGTAATTCAAATAGACCAAATCCAGATATCAATTCTCCGTTGGACGAACAATTCATCTATAATTTCAAAAAAAATGGAGGGAAATTTTTATACTGTGAAAATTTAAATGAAGTAAAAGAACAATTTGAAAATATACTTGAAGAAAACGATTGGTTCGAATGTGAAGCTTTATGCTATGAACCACATTTATACTTTTTACTAGACGAGAATAAACTTACTTATGGTAAAAATATAGATCCAAAATTCATTCTATCTAGTTGTGAAAATTTGGTAGCAGAAGAAGGTTCTGTTTTATTTTCATCCAACCAAATCAAACAAAAAAAACCTAATGATTTGCCATCAAATATAATTATTTTGGCAAAAACCAGTCAAATAGTAGAAGGAAAAAGCGATGGACTAAGTGCTATTCGAAAAAAATACTTGACTGAATATCCAACAAACATTACTACAATAAAATATTTTGAAAAAGCGAAAGAGGAAGATTTTACTCAATATGGTAGCTCGGCCAAAAATTTATATTTATTGCTTTTAGAAGATCTTTAAAATGAACGAAACACTAAAAAGATCAATATCAGGAGCTATTTACATTTTACTCCTTATAGCTTCAATACAATACTCTATAGAAACTTTTTTTATTCTATTTGGAGTTTTTTTATTAATTGCAGTAATGGAATTTTGCAACTTAGTACACTTAAACAAAATTATTCCAATTGCAATTGCTAATGTATTTTATCTATTTTTTTATAAAATTGCTGTAGCAACAAATCAAGATGGTTTATTTTATTTACTACGTTACAGTAAAAATTTTGATTTGGCAGTCCTTATTATATCACTAATAGTTTCATTGAAATGCATAGTATTTCTATTTGACAATACAAACTTAAAAGTAGACTCCTTTTCTAAATTTGCTTATTTAATTGGTTATATCGTTCTTCCATTTATTATAATAACAAAAATACCTTTTGGAATAAAAGGATACAATCCAAACATACTTATAAGTATTTTTATTTTGATATGGACAAATGATACTTTTGCTTACATAGTGGGCAAATCTATCGGAAAACACAAACTATTTGAACGAATTTCACCTAAAAAAACCATCGAAGGCTTTTTGGGCGGAATAGGATTTGCAATAATAGCGAGTTATTTTATATCCAAATACTTTTTAATGCTTCCAGAAAAAAACACCTTTATCTGGATCATAATTGCCTTAATTGTTGGGATTTTCGGAACAATTGGAGATCTAGTTGAATCTAAATTCAAACGTATTTCAGAAAAAAAGGACAGCGGAAACATAATGCCAGGACATGGAGGCATTTTAGATCGATTAGATAGTGTTATCTTTGTAGCACCAATAATATTTTTATTTTATCAAATTTTAAATTATGTTTCATAAAGAAGGAACTCAAAGTATTTTATTAGGCACCATTTTTACTGCTGTCGTTTTTTTAGTATCAGATAAATTCATTCAAACCGAATGGATTAAAATGTCAATTGAAATAGTAACACTTTTGTTGTTAGTAATCATTTTACAATTTTTCAGAAACCCAAAACGTTCTGTTGAAATAAATGAAAATCATATTATTGCACCTGTTGACGGAAAAGTAGTTGTAATAGAAGAAGTATATGAGGGAGAATTTTTTAAAGACAAAAGATTACAAGTATCAATTTTTATGTCACCTACAAATGTACATGTAACGCGCTATGCTATAAGCGGAATTGTAAAATTTAGCAAATATCATCCTGGTAAATTCTTAGTTGCCTGGCATCCAAAAGCAAGTGAAGAGAACGAAAGAACTACCATTGTTATTGAAAACAAAACTTTTGGTGCAATATTGTATCGTCAAATTGCGGGTGCATTGGCCAGACGTATTGTAAATTATGCGCAAGAAGGCATGCAAGTTGTACAAGGAACTGATGCTGGATTTATAAAATTTGGATCAAGAGTTGATATTTTTTTACCATTAGGGACTCCAATTAATGTAGTATTGAATCAAAAAGCAATTGGAGGGAAAACAATAATTGCAATGAAATCTTAATGATTGAAAATGATTTAGATAAACAATTTCAAGAAGCCGTTGAAATTGCTTCTTTTATGACTCAAGCATCTCTACCACAAGATGTTCAGCTACGCCTTTATGCCTTTTACAAGCATGCTACATTTGACAAAACTAAATTTAACGTTTCTGATAATTCTGATTTAAGGAATGCTTTCAAAACTAATGCTTGGATTCAAATTAGTCATCTAACACAAGACGAAGCAAAAAAACAATACATAGAATTAATTCATTCCCTAATTAAGTAATCGTATTATATTCATGAAAAAAAACACTTTTATACTAGCTAATTTGCTTTTTATTTCAGTTTTAATTTCTTGTAATGAAAAAAAATTAACTGAAGTTGTAGAAGTTCCTTTGCCAACGGTACAAGAAAAAGTTACAATTGGCAATCCAAATGATCTAAAAGCAAATGAAGGCTCATTTCAATTGGAAAAGCTTCCTTTTGGATATGACGCTTTGGTTCCTGAATTATCAGCATTGACTATGGAATCCCATTATAAAAACTATTTATATTATACCAATAGTTTGAACAAAGCTGTAATGGGAACAGATAAAGAAAATCTTACTGTAGAAGAAATATTAAACAAATTAGACATAAATGACCCCGTGATTCGTAACAATGCGGGAGGATATTACAACCACAGCTTGTATTTTAGATCTATTGGACCAAAAGCTGGCGGAGAACCTAAAGATACATTAGCCTCTAAGATTATAAAAGATTTTGGTTCTTTTTCGAATTTTAAAACTTCTTTCAAAGAAACTGCATACAAACATTTTGGTTCGGGTTGGGTTTGGTTGGTTGTCGATAAAACAGGAATATTACAATTATCTACTACTCAAGATCAGGACAATCCTCTTATGACATATGCACCTGTAATTGGATTTCATGGAACGCCAATTTTAGGAATTGATCTTTGGGAACATGCTTATTTCTTAGATTACCAATATAAAAAGAAAAATTATATCGATGCTTTTTTTAATATAGTAAATTGGGATAAAGTAAACGAAAATTACAAAGCTACTTTCAAAAAGTAATAATAAAAAAAAAGCTGATATTTTAAGTATCAGCTTTTTTTTTGAGTTTAAAAACTTTATAATTGATAAATAAAAGATTCTAATGGTTTAATGTTAACAGAAGCTTTTCCTTCACCATTTACAACCTGCAATTGAATTGTACTTTTTTCATACAATTGGTCTTTTAAAGTATAACTACCCTCTTTTAAATTCCATTTACTAATAATATCCGATGGGATTTTCAATTCAAAACTTCCTGAATTATTAGAAGAAAAATTAGTAAGCACAATTAATTTTTGGCTGTCTGACCAACGCACAAACGAATAAATATGATTTGGATCATATCCCAAATTAGCTTGACGGTTTACTTCTTGTAAATCTTGAAATTGCCCCATCACTGCAGCGCTTTTGGCAGAAAAATTCAATAACCTTTTGTAGAAATCACGTAAATCTTTTTCTCCTTGAGATAATTTACCACCATCAAATGCACCATCATTCATCCATCTTTGATGATTTGGCACACCAACATAATCAAAAATAGAAGTTCTAGAATGAGATCCAAACCCACCATTTTCATTTCCCGCCTCTCCTACTTCTTGGCCAAAATAGATCATAATAGGAGCCGAAGTAATCATAGCAGAAACCACCATCATTGGCTTACCTTTTTCGGGAGAACCTGCAAATTCGGGACTTGCTAAACGTTGTTCATCATGATTATCTAAAAATTTTAACATGTGTACATCAATATCTGCAAGACCACTTTGGATATATGATAACCCGTCTGGAGGAGTTTTCCCTTGAATAATATCTTTTAATTTATCATATGTTTCAACTTTATCATACAAATAATCCATTTTACCCAAATGAATATAATTGCGATATTCTTTCGGATTATAAACTTCGGCCATTAAGAAAGCATCTGGATTTACATTTTTGATTGCTGAGTTCATGTAACTCCAAAATTCGTAAGGAACCATTTCAGCCATATCATAACGAAAACCATCTACTCCTTTGGCAGTCCAATACAAAGCAATATCTCTAAATTTTATCCATGAACTAGGAACACTTTTGTCTTTCCAAAAATCAAAATGTTCTTTGTTTGATTTTTTATCATAACCAGCTGGCAACTCAGGAAAGTCTTTGGTTCCATCAGGACGAATTCCATAATTTACTTTAACTGTTTCATACCAATCATTTTTATCCGGTTTAGCCATACGAGAACCATTTCCAGTCCATTTCGCTGGATTTTCATCAAACTTACCATCTATTAACGGATTGCTTTCACCATTCAGAGGTTTGTCCCCATCTGGCAATTGAAATGGAGTATTTGGGATGTAATAAAAATTATTATCTCTTTTGTATTCAACAGTTACATCATCATCGGCACCAAAATCCCTTACTCCCTTTGGATTACTTTTCCCTTCATACTTGCGAGCAATATGATTAGGAACTATATCAATAATCACTTTAAGATTTGCATTATGAGTACGTTTTATTAATTCTTCAAACTCTTTCAATCGATTTTCCGGATTGACAGCCAAATCAGGATTGACATTGTAATAATCTTTTACAGCATAAGGAGAACCCGCTCTACCTTTTACTACTTCAGGATCGTCACTAGAAATCCCAATAGAAGTATAATCTCGAATAACTGCATGATGAGGAACACCAGTATACCAAATATGAGTAACTCCCAACCCCTTTATTTCCTGTAATGCTTTATCTGTAAAATCATTAAATTTACCGACTCCATTTTCTTCAATTGTCCCCCAAGGCTTATTTGTTGTGTTCTTATTTCCAAATAACCGAGTAAAAACTTGATAAACTACAGCTTTGTTTTCCGAAACGGTTTCTTTTTTTTGTGCACTCATTTTTAAATCTTTGGTTTTACAGGCAGTTGCTATAAGCATAATACTTAGTCCAGCAATTACTATTTTTTTCGTTATCATTTCCTTTAAATTATAAAAAATTAAAAATATACAATTGACATTCTATAAAATAATATCAATCCATAAATTTAATGATTTTTTCAAAAAAAATAGTAGAAAAAACCATTGATTAAAAATGATTAAATGATTTACAAATGACTACAACGTAATAGGAACTCGCATTGTTTATAAATAATTTTCAAAGTTGCCTAAATAATTCAAAGGCTAAACTTTTATAAATAAATCCTAATATATAAAGCGTTTGCCTGCTTTTTTATAAATTTACAAAAAATTTAAAACCATTGAAGAAATATCTAAATTTCATAACCTATAGCTTAGTATTCCTTTGTGCCCAATTAATCATGGCACAAACTCCTAAAAAAATTCAAATTGAACAGTCTGACTTTGCAGATGTAGACCAACAAAAAGCACCAGATGCTCTTTTACTTACAGGAAATGTAAGAGTGAGCCATGATGGTGTAATTTTAACTTGTAACAAAGCCTATTTTTTTCAAAAAGAAAATTATTTAAAAGCTTTTGGAAATGTACAATTAGTACAAGGAGACACACTTTATTTGAATAGTAACTATGCTGAATACAGTGGCGAATTAAAGAAAGCATTTGCTACAGGTAATCCTGTAATGAGTTCGCCTGATGCAACATTAGCAACAGACACTATTAATTTTGACAGAAACACTCAAGAAGTATTTTACAATACACAAGGAACTATAATTAACAAAGACAACACACTAAAAAGTAAGTCTGGACGGTATTATGTGGCTCAGAAAAAATTTCAGTTTTTGACTGCTGTGACTCTTACGAATAAAACCTACGAAATCAAATCCAATCATTTGGATTATTACAGTAATTCGGGGCATTCTTATCTTTTTGGTCCTTCAACCATTACCAGTAAAGCCAATTATATTTATACCGAAAAAGGTTTTTATGATACCAAAAAAAATCTAGCTCATTTTCTAAACAAATCCTACATACGATATGATGATAGGGTGATAAAAGGAGATAGTCTGTATTATGATCGAAACAAAGAATTTGCCTCTGCTACACGAAATGTCAAAATAACGGACTCCATCAATCGAGGAGTTATTCGAGGGCATTATGCCGAATTATACAAAAAGAAAGACTCGATGTTTGTAACCAAAAGAGCTTTGGCCGTAAATTTTGTAGACAATGACTCCGTTTATATTCATGGAAAAAAACTAATGGTAACAGGCAAAGAAGGTAACCGAATTATTCGAGCCTTTAATAATGTTCGCTTTTACAAAACAGATATGAGTGGAAAATGCGATTCTATTCATTCGAGTTCCAAAACAGCCTTAACAAAATTAATTGGGAACCCAATATTATGGAATGGCGAAAGCCAAATTACAGGTGATTTAATGCACTTAATTGGTGACAATAATACTCAAAAGCTAGATTCGCTAAAAGTACTCAATAACACTTTTATAGTCTCTAAAGATACTATTGGAACAGGATTCAATCAGGTAAAAGGGCAAAATTTATTTGGAAAATTCCAAGATGGAAAACTGCATGATGTGGATATTATAAAAAACACCGAAGTGATTTATTATATGCGAAATGACGCCAACGAACTTATTGGTATCAACAAAAATGTTAGCAGCAAAATAAATATTCTTTTTGACAAAACTGCTATAGAAACTATTACGTTTTTCAATCAAGTTGATGGTGATATTTATCCAGAATCAGAATTGCCAGAAAATGCGAGAACGCTTCGGGGTCTTAATTGGCGAGGAGAGGAACGGATAAAATCCAAAGATGATGTTTTTAGCGAAGAAGAAAATGCCGAAGAACTCAAAGTTATTGAGGCCACGATAAAAGACAGCGCTAAGAAAAATATTCCTATGAAAATTCGTAAAGAAACGTTGAATTATGACAAGAAGAAATCGAAGAAGTAATCTGTGAGCAGTGGTCAGTGGTCAGTTTTTAGTGGTCAGTCACAGTATTCAGTCCTCTCATTAAACTATTTAAACTTTTCAAACCTTAAATCTTCAAAAAAGTGAATCCCGATTTTATTAAATACCAAGCACAAACTTCACCTTATCCTTTGGGTATGGAGGTTTCGCATGCAATTGGTTCTTATATATACGATACCAACAACAAAAAATATTTAGACTTTGTGGCGGGAGTTTCAGCTTGTACGCTTGGCCATCAAAACAAGAGAGTCAATGATGCCATAAAAGATCAATTGGACAAATATTCGCATGTTATGGTTTATGGCGAATATTCGCAAAGCCCAGCTGTTGAATATTGCAAATTAATGGCCTCTCTCCTACCTGCTCCATTAGACAAAACATATTTAGTCAATTCGGGTACAGAGGGCATCGAAGGAGCTTTAAAACTTGCCAAAAGAACTACAGGAAGAAGCCAGCTTATATCATGCCATAATGCCTATCATGGAAACACCATGGGATCAATGAGCGTTATGGGTTTTGAAGAACGCAAACAGGCTTTTCGTCCTTTACTTCCCGATGTTGATTTCATTACCTTTAACAATGAAGCCGATTTACTAAAAATAACAACAAAAACCGCTGGAATCATTCTTGAAACTATTCAGGGAGGAGCTGGTTTTATTGAGCCCGAAAATGATTTTCTAAAAAAAGTAAGAGCTCGTTGTACCGAAGTAGGCGCAATGATGATTCTTGACGAAATTCAACCCGGCTTTGGGAGAACAGGAAAATTATTAGGTTTCCAGAATTATGATGTCGTTCCAGATATCGTGGTTATGGGAAAAGGAATGGGTGGTGGAATGCCAGTGGGTGCATTCACTGCTTCATCAGCCATGATGGATTTATTGACCGAAAATCCAAAATTAGGACACATTACGACTTTTGGAGGACACCCTGTCATTGCGTCAGCTTGTTTGGCAACTTTGAAAGAATTAACTGAAACCAATCTAATGCAAGAAGCTTTAGAGAAAGAAAAACTCTTTAGAACCCTTTTGGTACATCCTTTGATAAAAGAAATACGAGGAAAAGGTTTGATGCTAGCGGCCATGACTGACAATGCTGAGATCACAAATGAAGTGATATTAAAATGTCAAGATAGAGGATTAATATTATTTTGGCTCCTTTTTGAAGGTTGTGCCATCCGAATTACACCGCCATTAACCATTTCAGAAGAAGAAATTCGAGAAGGTTGTGCTATTATTCTTGAAGTAATGAACGAGATGGTTTAAGATTTTAGAATGCAGAGTGCTGATTTTAAACTTTAAATAAATTTAAATATATTTAAAAATTGCCATTGAAATTGATATTGGCATTATAAAACTGTTAATTAAATTGTTCACAACATATAAATTTCTTCCTCATAACAACAATACGTTTTCCTAATTTTAATCTAGGATAATTTAAAAACACACAGTATGCAATTAAGCAACGAAGAAGAAGATTATAACTTATCCCTATCCAAATTTGAGTCCATGTTGAAAACCAACAAAGTGCTCTTTTTTGACTCCGAAGAATTTGAAGAAATCATTCTTCATTATCTCGATATGGGCAAGTCTGCATTGGCCAAAAAAGCTTTAAAGCTAGCTCTGGAACAACATCCAAGATCCAGCGGCCTAAAATTAGTTCAAGTAGAAATGCTTATTTATGATGACAAACTCGAAATTGCCGAAAAACTATTGAACGAGTTGTATGCAATTGAACCTACCAACGAAGAAATATACATCCAGAAAGCAAATATTTGCTCCAAAAGAGATCAGCATGAAAAAGCAGTTGAAATGCTTAAGATCGCTTTAAAATATACCGATGACTATGCTGATGTATACAATTTAATTGGTATGGAATATCTATTCATGGACAATCTCGAATTGGCTAAAGAAAGTTTCATCAAATGTCTTGAAGAAGATTTTGAAGATCAATCCGCTTTATACAATGTAGTGTATTGTTTTGAATTTTTGGATCAAAATCAAGACGCCATCGTTTATTTAAACAAATACATTGACAAGAATCCATACAGTGAGATTGCTTGGCATCAATTGGGACGCTTGTATTATGGTGTAAAAGAACATGAAAATGCCATTAGAGCTTTTGATTATGCCACATTAATTGATGATGAATTCCTTGGTGCTTTTATGGAAAAAGCCAAAGCTTTGGAACGCCTAAAAAAATATGATCTTGCCATAGAGAGCTATAACCGCACCATCGAATTGGATGATGCCACATCGTATGCTTTGCTCCGAATAGGAAAGTGCTATGAAAAGCTAGGCAACAAAGTATTGGCATTAAAATACTTTAATAAAACCGTACATGAAGACCCTCTTCTTGACAAAGGGTGGATTGCAATTACCGACTTTTATGTACGCCAAAAAAACTTTCAAAAAGCATTGTTTTTTGTTAATAAAGCCTTGGCAATAGACAATCAAAACAAAATGTACTGGAAGCGATATGCGGCAATAAACAAACAAATGAACTTCTTTGAGGAAGCCGAATTTGGATACAGAAAAGCAGTAGAATTTGGTGACTACCAACTAGATACTTGGTTGTTTTGGGTGGATATTCTTCAATTTTTAGGTGAATTTGAAAGCGCCATCCAAACTTTATTTCAGGCATCTGAGTACTTTCCGGAAGAAAATGAAATTGAATATCGTTTGGCTGGATTGAATTTTATGCTTTCAAAAAATATCAAAGCAAAATTCCATTTAAGCAATGCTTTGCGCTTGAATACAGAAAATATGATTTTATTGCAAGAATTATTCCCTGTGGTTTGGGAGAAAAAAATGGTACAAAATTATATTGAAAAACATAAAAAACAATAATGGTTGAAGTTTTAAAAAAACGTTTTGGTTTACTAGGTCGTAATATCAGTTATTCTTTTTCAAAAGGATATTTTACTGATAAATTCAGTAAAGAACATTTTGAAGGTTGCACTTATGAAAACTTCGATATTCCTGAAATTAATTATTTTACTGAATTAAGAAAAAATAACACAGATCTTAACGGTCTCAATGTCACTATTCCTTACAAAGAAGCCATACTTCCATTTTTGGATAAATTATCCAAAAATGCAACACAAATTGGAGCAGTAAACACTATAAAATTCACCAAAAAAGGAAAACTAAAAGGCTATAATACCGATTTTTATGGCTTCAAAAAATCTTTAGAGCCCTTATTACAGCCGCATCACAAAAAAGCTTTAATACTTGGTACTGGAGGCGCCTCAAAAGGGGTAGCTTTTGCCTTAGAACAATTGGAAATTGCTTATACTTTTGTTTCGCGAGAAGCCAAAGAAAACTGTATTGACTACCAACGTATCAACGCAACAACATTTGACAATTACCAAATAATAATCAATTGTACACCTGTTGGAACGAGTCCAAAAGTTGATTTATTTCCGATTATTCCTTATGAATACTTTACAGAAAAACACATTGCTTACGACTTAATATACAACCCAGCAGAAACCCAATTTTTAAGCAAAGCCAAAGCACATGGTGCTCAAATTAAAAATGGCTTGGATATGCTTATTTTTCAGGCCGAAAAAGCCTGGAAGATTTGGAATAAATAAAAGATTCACATTATAATTAGCCTAAAAGCCCTCAGATTGGAGTTCCAATTTGAGGGCTTTTGCATGATCACATTGAGCAAAAATATCAAAACAAGATAAAATAAAAAGGCCTAAAACCAGAAAATAACCAAAATACAACCATAAAAAAAGTAATTACACAATAATTAGACTATAATCAAACGATTTATTTTGAATTTTGACACACCTTTACTATCTTTCGCATTCAATAAATAGAAACCTTAAACATTTACAAAATGTTAGAAGAAAAGAACGAAAACCTGTCTCTTCAAGAAAATGAGACAGACGGAAAAATGGCCAATGAGTTGCAAGAAGCAATCCAATCTGAAACTCCTGTAACTGAAGAAAGTGAAATCACTGATGTTGCAGCAGAAGAAAATACGGTATATCCTGATGCTGAAGCAGTAACAACTAATGAAGACGCAATTAATGAAAAACAAAATGTTTTAAATGCTATTGCCGAGACCAATGCGGAAGAAAGTGAAGATGAAACCCTGAAAAATCGCCATGATATTCCGATGCTTGATTATGAATCATTACCAATGGAAACATTAGTTGACGAATTGAAAAATTTGGTTACTAATGAAAAAGTAATGTCTATAAAAGATCATGTTGAAGAAATTCGCAAAGCTTTTTTAGCAAAATACAATCATCTTATCGAAGAAAAAAGAGAAGAATTCAATCAGGAAAATCAAGACCCTAATGAAGAATTTCAGTATCATTTCCCTTTAAAATCTAAGTTCGATCAATATTATACAATCTATAAAGACAATAAAAATATTCATTTTAAAAGTCTTCAAAACAATTTGAAATCCAACTTGGAGACACGATTGGCAATTGTAGAAGAATTAAAAGAATTAATAAATCCTCAAGCCAACATCAAAGACACCTTAAATCATTTTAATGAATTGAGAGAACGTTGGAAAAATGCAGGATCTATTCCAAAAGATAAATACAATCATGTATGGAACAACTATCACTTTCATGTAGAAAATTTCTATGATTATTTACACTTGGATAGAGAGGCCAGAGATATTGATTTCAAACATAATTTAGAGCTTAAACAAAAAATAATAACTCGTGTTGAAGAGTTGCTACACGAAGCAGACATCAACAAGGCATTCCGAGAATTGCAAGATTTACATCGAATTTGGAAAGAAGATATAGGACCTGTATCTAGAGAATTTCGCGATGAAATTTGGAATCAATTTAGTGAATTGACAAAAAAAATGCATGATAAGCGTGAAGTTTTGTTCGAAAACTTAAGAGGTACTGAATTAGAAAATCTAGAAAAGAAAAAAGAAATCATTGCCAAAATAGAAGTTTTAGCTACCGAAAAAGTAAATGCACACACACAATGGTTGGCCCAAATCGAAAAAGTTGAAGCATTAAGATCTGCTTTTTTTGCTGCTGGTAAAGTTCCTTCTGAAGTTAATGAAACTACTTGGGCTGCATTCAAAACCGCTGTAAGAAATTTTAATACTTTTAAAAACTCTTTTTATAAGGATATCAAAAAAGATCAAAACGACAATCTAAACAAAAAAATTGCTTTGGTAAAAAAAGCCAAAGAATTACAAGAAAGTGAAGATTTTGCATCTACTACTCCTATCATGAAGCAAATTCAAGAAGAGTGGAAAAAAATCGGCCATGTACCAAGAAAATATTCTGATAAAATTTGGAATGAATTTAGAGAAGCGTGTAATCACTATTTCGATAAATTAAAAGAACACAAAAATATTGAAAACGTTGATGAAGTTGAAGCTTTTGATAAAAAGAAAACTTATCTGGATACATTAAGAGAATTTCAATTAACTGGTGACCACAAGACCGATTTAGACGCCATCAAATTGCATATTGAAACTTGGAAAAATTTTGGAAAAGTTCCTTTCCCAAGAAGACATATTGAAGGAAAGTTTAATAAAATTCTAGATGCTTTATTCGAAAAATTAAGCCTAAGCAAAAAAGATACCGAAATGATGCGTTTCTCCAACAGAATGGATCATCTGTCAGAAAGCAATGATATTAGAAAACTCGATAATGAGAAAATTTTCTTAATGCGTAAAATCGAAGAAGTACAAAATGAAATTTTCCAATTAGAGAATAACATTCAATTTTTTACCAATACTAGAAACGCAAAAAAAGAAAATTCAATTGTTCTAGAAGTTCGAAAAAACATTGCTATTCACAAAGAAAGTTTAGATGTTTGGAAAGAAAAACTAAAACAAATAAGAAATTTAAATCAAGAGTAGATTAAAATTTACTTGATTAAAAATACAATTAATAAGCCTCAACCACAATGGTATGAGGCTTTTTTTATGCCGTTAATACCGCTAGAAATTAGAAAACTTGAAACATAAAGTGGCATTACAGCCATCACTACGCATAACTTTAACTTACATTTATCACAATCTAAAACCCTATCAAAAAGCAATTCTCTACATTTGCAAAATGAAAACTTTCTGGAAATTTACCGTATTAATTGGACTATTCATCCAGTTCAATTTTGCATTCAGTGCGAATCAATACGATACTCCCTCTTTTCAAAACGATAATAGCACTACTTTTAATAAAGAAAGTTTAAGTTCTTCACATTTCATTCAACCCTCTATTGATAAAGGCTCAGTAGACCAAAGTCATACTACCAGAATTCGTATTGGAATAAATGACTGCAATTTAGTATCTCCATATTTCATCTGTTCTAAAGGAAATAATCTTAATATAGTTTTATCAGACCAAGACATTGACAGATGCATAAAGGTTTCAATTTTACTCTTCCCATTCCATTATTTTTGGTGATTTAATATTATGGTTCCGTTTTAATAAGTAAAAACTTTTACTATACCTGATTCTAATTGAAACAGGTGAACAAATCATTATATAATTTTAAAAAATAAAAACATGGACACTTCCGTAACCATAATAGGCCTTATAATTACAGTTTTAATAGGTATTCCGTTAACTTTAGTATTTCGTTCCAACATAGTGAACAGAGCAAAAATAAAAGAAATAAAGAAACAACACAGTCAAAACAATTATTATAATTTTGAATTAACTGAAACACAAAACAAGAAGATTTTAGCCATAGATCAAAAGAAAAAAGGATTTCTGTTTATAGATTTTAGTTATAAAGAAGAAACATCTTATTTTGTAGATCTAAAAAATATTCTTTTGTGTAATTTGATCGAAAACAAACAAGAAAAGACACATATCACCTCAAAAATTGAAATTGAACTAGTTTACAAAACTACAATGAAAAAAGAATTGATACCAATTTACAACATCGAAAACCATTATATCGATTTTAATTGCTTGTATGAAGATCAAATTTTAGCTAAAAAATGGGTCACTTTAATCAATAAATCCATATCATAAAAAACATCAAAGAGGCACTACAATACCTCTTTGTTTGTATTTAGCTATTAACTAACATGATAAATATCATTTTAATCTTTAAAAAGTCACACTAATTTTGACTTATATCTAAAACAGATTTTTATGAAAACCTCACTTATTCAAAAATACAATGTTCCCGGGCCACGTTATACTAGTTATCCTACGGTTCCTTATTGGAATGAGTCAGGATTTACTAATGACAATTGGATAGAAACTCTAAAAAAATCATTCCAAGAAAGCAACGACAATGAAGGTATCAGCTTGTATATTCACTTGCCATTTTGCGAAAGCTTATGTACATTTTGTGGATGCAATAAACGTATTACCAAAAATCACAACGTAGAAAATACGTATATAGAAGCCGTTTTAAAAGAATGGTCCCTTTATTGCGAAATTTTAGGCAAAAAACCTAAGATCAAAGAAATTCATCTAGGTGGTGGAACCCCGACTTTCTTCTCGTTAAAAAGTTTAGAGGACTTAATTAATGGAATACTGGCTCTCGCCGAAAAAGCAGAAGGATATGAATTTAGTTTTGAAGGCCACCCGAATAATACCACTCATGCGCATTTGCAAAAATTGTATGATTTAGGATTTCGAAGAGTGAGCTTTGGTGTTCAAGACTACTCTCAAAAAGTTCAAAAAGCAATAAATCGAATTCAGCCTTTTCATAATGTAGCCAAAGTTACATTTTGGGCAAAAGAAATCGGCTATACATCAATTGGACATGACATCATTTTTGGCTTGCCGTTTCAAGAAATTGATGACATTATCGATACTATCGAAAAAACAAATTCCCTTCAACCCGATCGATTGGCTTTTTACAGTTATGCACACGTACCATGGATAAAAGGCAATGGGCAACGTGGATTTAATGATGAAGACATTCCGAAAGATGATACCAAAAGAAAATTATACGAAATTGGGAAAGAGTTACTTTTTGAAAATGAATACTACGAAATTGGCATGGATCATTTCGCTCTTAAATCAGACAGCTTATACCAATCTTTTAAAAACAAAGAATTACATAGAAACTTCATGGGATATAGTTCTTCAAAAACTCAATTAATGATTGGTTTAGGAGTTTCCTCCATAAGTGACAGTTGGTATAGTTTTGCTCAAAATGTCAAAAATTTAGAAGATTATTACCAAATGCTAGAAAAGGATAAACTGCCCGTTTATAGAGGTCATCTATTAACATCTGAAGATCTTATCATCAGAAAACATATTTTGAACTTAATGTGCCATTTTGAAACCACTTGGACAGATTCAGCAAACTATTTTCCAGAAATTCCAGAAATTCTTATACAACTCAAAGAAATGGAAAATGACGGTTTATTGATAATCGGAAATAAAAATATCCAAGTTACCGAAAAAGGGAAACCATATGTTCGAAACATCTGTATGGCATTTGATTTAAGACTTAAACGAAAAACACCAGATACCGCATTGTTTTCTATGACAATTTAAAGAAAGGCAATTAATTTTGCATCAAGAATATTTTGGGCGTGACCACATTGTGCAAAGGGGCATATATTCAATACCCCTTATTCAGCCCCTTTGCACAATCTGGTCGGGCTATCACGAGCGCATGGCGCCTTGCTCTATCCCTCACGCAATAGTGCAAACGATGATCAATTTATCTTTTCAAGACCAAAAAAAATCAAAAAAAAGCCAATTAATGACAATTGGCTTTTTCTTGTATAAATAAATTCATATTTGAAGGCGAGACATAAGGAATCCCAAGCCCCAAACCTCTAAGAATAAATAAAATTCCTATTATCACACCAACGATTGGAACAATTTTTTGAATTTTATTCCGTACAGAAATGGTCAGTAACGAGTTGATATAAACCACAGAACTCATAAGTGGTACAGTTCCCAATCCAAAGAGCAACATATACAAGACTCCAAAACCAGCACTTTGCATAGCAATTGCTCCAAACAAGGCTACATAAACCATTCCGCAAGGCAAAAAACCATTTAATAAACCAATAATAAAAAGTGATTTATAACTTTTACTCTTAAAATGACTTCCCAGATTTTGCTTAATTTTAGAAATCACTTTGTAAACCGGCTTCGAAAAATTATAATTAGACAATAATTTTTCAGGAATGAGAATGACAAGAATCATAGCAATTCCGATAAAAATTGATAATTGCTGTTGAATACCAGCCAAAAAGAATCCTTTACCCAACATTCCAAAAATCAATCCAATACTACCATAAGCCATCAATCTTCCCAAATGATAGATACTAATTTGAATAACTTTTTTAGCAGGATTATTTCGGGCAACAGGCAGCATCAGTGCTATAGGACCACACATTCCAATACAGTGAAAACTACTGATTAAACCAAATAAAAAGGCAGTATAAAGCATTTTGAGGTAAAAAGTTAAGATGTTAGAGGCATGAAGTGAAATACTATCTTCTAATCTCTAAATCACATTTTGAATTATTGAATTACTGTATTTAATTTTCATTCTGGGATTAGGGCGTTTTTATATAAACTTTCTCTTTAGTCAAATATGATTTCCCTTTATATTTCCATTCCATATTAATGTTCCATTCACCACCTATAAGTTTATCATTAGAAACAAACACTGATGCAGCATCTTTAAACACAAGTGGGAGTTGAAAATCAAACTTTTTATTAGAAGCGCGATAAAAAGCAACAGTTCCTGTTATCTCTTTTGGAGAAAAATCTGCAGGAAAAACAATTGCAACCCCTTTGGTATTGACCGTAATACTAGGTTTAACCTTTAAGTCATGGGCTTTTTGGATGCGCACCATTTCGTCTTGAAAATGCACATCATGTTTGTAATATTCTTCTACAACCAAATCATTATCATACTTACTATCCGTTTGAACCTTTACAACAAAGTACATAATAAAACTTATGAACAAAGCAAAAGCAATCACGATATAAGTTCCCCAATTAATTTTCATTCTATTTTTTATTAAAATTCTATTTTACATTTTTATTACCCATGCTAATTTCCCCTTAGTAGTTTAGTCTAATCAAAACTTCGAGGACTCAAAAAATTAGTATGAGTAGTCTCTATTTTTTTATTACCCTCATAAAGATCAATTTCTACAGTAGTCCTATCACTTTCCAATAAATATTTACTGATTTCGATAAACAAAGTACCACTTGACATCCCGTGTTTGGCAACTTTTAACTCTTGAACTCCAACAACTTTTAAAGCACCTTTTATACCAACCAATTCAAAATGTAAATCATTAATATCATGATTTGTTTTATTTATAATCTTAAAGGTATAAATATTACTAATATTATCCCCTTTGTGTTGAAATAATTGACCTGGCAAACGCAAAATAGTAGCTTCAACCTCGGTTCTTAAAAACAATAACCCTGTTAGCACTCCAATTAAAATAACCAATACAGCAGTATACCCCTTCATTCTAGCGGTAAACTTGAATTTAGCTTTGGTTTCTATTTCATCTTCCGAAGCATATCTAATCAGTCCTAATGGCAAACCAACACTTTCCATTATAGAATCGCATTCATCAATACAAGCGGTACAATTGACACATTCTAATTGTACGCCATTGCGAATATCAATTCCTGTTGGACATACGTTTACACATTGCTTACAATCAATACAATCTCCTTTTCCAGTCTTTGCACGATCTTCTTGCTTATTAAATTTGGCTCTTCCTAACTCTTTTTCACCACGAACAAAGTCATAAACCACATTTATCGATTTTTTGTCTAACAGTACCCCTTGTAATCTTCCATAAGGGCAAGCTATAATACAAACCTGTTCTCTAAACCATGCAAACACAAAATAAAAAACGCTTGTAAAAATCAATAAGGAAATAAAGGTACTCGAATGAGACAAAGGTCCATCTTTAATTAAACGAAATAATTCATCGCTACTTATAAGATAAGCTAAAAAAACATTGGCTATCATAAATGATATAACCAGAAACACAAACCATTTGAGGGTTTTCTTTCCGATTTTTTCACTATTCCATTCTTGTTTATCCAATCGGATTTGAGCTCCTCTGTCGCCTTCAATCCAATACTCTATTCGACGAAAAACCATTTCCAAAAAAATCGTTTGTGGACAAATCCAACCACAAAAAATACGCCCAAATATAACCGTAAAAAGAATTACAAAAACAACCCCAATGACCATAAACAAAACAAAAATATAAAAGTCCTGAGGCCAAAATGGAAAACTAAAAATATTAAAACGACGTTCCAATACATTGAACATCATAAACTGATTGCCATTAATTTTTATAAACGGATTGGCTACTAAAATGATTAATAAAAAATAACTAACCCATTTTCTATATTCATAAAACTTACCAGAAGGTTTTTTGGGATAAATATATTTTCTATGTCCTTCTTTATCAATTGTCCCTATTGTGTCTCTAAAAGATTCGTCTAGATTACTTGACATTTTTTGTTTTTTTTTATTAAAATAATTAGTGTTTCATGCAATACATAAATTCTATTTTAACCAATTTCAACAAAAATAACTTACAAAATCAGTGTTGAAACTTGAGTAATTACAATGAATTTGCAATTACTATAATCCTATTTAATAGAATAAAAGCTCTGTCAAAGTTATTAACTTTGACAGAGCTTTTAAATTATAATACTTATATTTTTACTTTTGTACTATCTGTCGCGGGAACTGCTGCAGGAGCGCTAGTTGAAGCTTTATCATCAACCCAAATTTCACCATCTGGTGCTTTTGGATCTTTTGGATTACTGCCTTTTAATGAAATAACGTAACTGGCAACTGCCTGAATTTCTTTTGGTTTTAAAGTTCCTTTCCATGCAATCATTCCTTTACCGTCACGACCTCCATTTGTTATTGTATGAAATAAATTTTTTATTCCACCTCCTAATATCCAATGATCATCTGTTAAGTTAGGTCCAATTTGTCCACCAGCATCAGCTCTATGACAAGCTACACAATTAGTTGCAAAAATCGCTTTACCTTTATCTAAATCTGCAGGATCCGTTAATAATGTTACTGAATTCTCGTCCATCAAATCTGGTGCTGTTTTCATATACTCTGCTACTTCAGTTTTAGCTTGAGCCATTTCATTTTTCAATTCAGTTTCTTGGTCAGGTGCACCCAAAATTTCAAAACGAACTAAATAAACAGCGGCAAAAACAATACAAGCATAAAATAAATATACCCACCATGGTGGTAAATTATTATCTAATTCCTTGATTCCATCATAATCATGATCCATCAATAGTTGTTTTTCGTCTTCAACAGGTACTGTTTTTGTCAAAAGTTGCATTATGTTTTTATACCAACTTTTGTCTTTTAAACTTAAACTATCTTCATAAGCCTTGTTTGCTTTCTCCTCATCAGACATTAACTGATACATGATGGTATTTACAGCAGTCAAAGTAGTTTCAATTGCTATCAAAAGGAAAAGAAACACAAACAAAAAGACGGCAACCATTGGATATTTAACAAAAGCAGGACGATCACCTGAATCGATAAAATACTCCATCGCTCCAAGAACGATGAAAAAGATGAAAAGAACTCTTATATAAGGTGGAACTAATTTTTTCATTATCTATTTATTTTTAAATTGTACAATTTAATCTTCTAAAGGGATTTGACTTATTTCGTCTATAGTCTCTTTTTTATATGAATATACCCAAATACCCAATCCGATAAAAAAGGAAAAGAAAATAAGTAACGATAGTATTGGAAAAATTTCGACACCCGAAATGGTTTCCATATTGTGTTTTATTTGTTCAAACATATCTTTACTCTATTATTGTTTTACTTTAATATCAGTACCCAATCTTTGTATATAAGCGATTAAAGCTACAATTTCTCTTTCATTCATTGGTACAAATTTCTCACCTCTAGCAATTGCTTTTTTCTTGCTATCTTCATAACTTTTTACAAAGTCAGGATCATTTTTTAGACTTTCTTCTATCGCAATGGCTTGAGTTCTTAAATCTTTTAATCCATTAGCTACTTGAGCATCACTATAAGGGACACCGAGTGTAACCATTGCTTTCATTTTCTTTTCTGTCATTGAAATATCCAATGCTTTATTGTCAAACAACCATTTATAGCTAGGCATAATAGAACCTGCAGATATACTTTGCGGACTCCAAAAGTGATTAAAATGCCAATTGTCATTGTATTTTCCACCTTCTCTTAATAAATCTGGACCTGTTCTTTTTGAACCCCATAAAAATGGATGATCATAAACAAACTCTCCCGCTTTGGATTGAGGTCCATAACGTTCTACTTCACTACGGAATGGACGTACAGACTGAGAGTGACATCCCACACAACCTTCACGAATGTATAAATCACGACCTTCTAATTCTAAAGGAGAATAAGGTTTAACACTAGAAATAGTTGGTATATTTGATTTTACCATAATGGTTGGAACAATTTGAATAATACCACCAATTAAGATTGCAATAGTTGCAAACACTGCCATTTTAATTGGTTTTCTTTCCAACCAAGAATGGTATTTCTCTCCTTTAAGTCTTCCAGCACTAATGCTTTGTAAAGCTGGAGCTTCTGCCAATTCGTCTTCTACTTCTTCTCCCGCACGTACGGTTTGAATAATATTATAAACCAATGTCAGCATTCCTGTAAGATACATTGTTCCTCCAACAGCTCTCATCCAATACATTGGCATAATTTGAGTAACCGTTTCAAGGAAATTACCATACGTTAAAGTTCCGTCAGGATTAAATTGTTTCCACATAGATGCTTGTAAGAAACCTGCTAAATACATTGGTAATGCATACAATATAATACCTAATGTACCAATCCAGAAATGAAAATTAGCTAATTTGGTAGAATATAAAGTTGTTTTTGTCATCCTTGGGATTAACCAATAAATAATACCAAATGCCATAAAACCATTCCAAGCCAATGCTCCTACGTGAACGTGAGCAATAATCCAATCGGTATAGTGTGCAATTGCATTTACATTTTTAAGAGAAAGCATTGGCCCTTCAAAAGTAGCCATACCATAACCGGTCATTGCAACTACAAAAAACTTCAATACAGGTTCTTCTCGAACTTTATCCCAAACACCTCTCAATGTCAAAAGACCATTGATCATACCTCCCCAAGATGGAGCAATCAACATTACTGAGAATACAACTCCTAAATTTTGTGCCCAGGTAGGTAAAGCAGAATATAATAAATGGTGAGGACCTGCCCAGATATATAAAAATATTAAAGACCAAAAGTGAATGATTGACAAACGATAAGAATACACAGGACGATTGGCAACTTTTGGAACAAAATAATACATTAAACCTAAAAATGGTGTTGTCAAGAAAAAGGCAACCGCATTATGACCATACCACCACTGTACTAAAGCATCTTGAACTCCTGCATAAACAGAATAACTTTTTAAAGCAGAAATTGGCAATTCTAAACTATTAAAAATATGCAATACAGCAACTGTTATAAATGTTGCTAAATAAAACCAAATAGCAACATACAAATGACGCTCTCTTCTTTTTAACATGGTACCAATCATATTGATTCCAAAAGCTACCCATATCAATGCAATAGCTATATCTATTGGCCATTCTAATTCAGCATACTCTTTTGAAGTAGTATACCCCAACGGAAGTGAAATAGCAGCTGCAACTATAATTAATTGCCAACCCCAAAAATTAAGGTTACTTAAAAAGTCGCTATACATTCTGGCTTTCAACAATCGTTGAAGCGAATAGTAAACACCTGCAAACATTGCATTACCAACAAAGGCAAAAATAACTGCATTAGTATGTAAAGGTCTCAATCTACCAAAACTCAACCACGAAATACCTTCGGTCATGTTTGGAAAAAGGAACATTGTGGCCAAAATCAGACCTACTAACATCCCCACCACTCCAAATAGTATGGTAGCATAAATGAACTTCTTTACAATTTTGTTGTCGTAATAAAATTGTTCCATTTCCATAATTTATAATTGTTTTTAAAGTTGTTTAAAATTGGTAAATTTATAAAAGATTAAAGAGTAATTTAACTTTTAATTTCTGATTTCTTTTGGGTAGTTTTAATCAATTCATCATCAAAAAGCATTCGCACAGAAGGGGTGTAGTCATCATCAAATTGCCCTGATTTTACAGCTACAACAAATGCAATAAAAAAACCAATGGCAACAAAAATGCTAACGGCAATAAGCAAATAGATAACACTCATATTATTAATATTAAGTTAACAAAATTATAGGTATCACTTTTTATAAAAAATGACAATTATCATATTTAATCTGATATGTTAAAAATATGAAAAAATAAGATATAATTCCCTGTTAAACTATTTTATTTTTCGAGAATAATAATTACTCATTAACGTTACAAAACTCACTATCGTAATGGTACTCAACGGCATAATAATCGCCGCAACCAGTGGCAAAAGATTTCCTGTTATTGCAAAAGAAAGTCCAACAACATTATACAATAATGACAATGTAAAACTCATTTTGATTGTCGTGATAGCTTTTTCTGATAATTTCAAAAAATAATGCAATTTTTCAAATTCTTTGGCATCCAAAATTGCATCACAAGCAGGCGAAAAAACATTGACATTTTCTGATATTGAAACCCCAACATTACTCTGCGCTAAAGCCCCAGCGTCATTAAGCCCATCTCCAACCATCATAACGTTTTTACCTTGCTCTTGCAGTGCTTTTATAAACTCCAGTTTTTGTTCTGGCTTTTGATTAAAAACCAACTCAGTCCCATTTGGCAATATAGACTCCAACAAACTTTGTTCTCCTTCATTGTCTCCAGATAAAACTTTTATTTTATACTCTGAACTTAGCTTAGTAAACAGTTCAGACAATCCTTCACGGTATTCATTATTAAATATATATTTTCCGTAATACTCATTTCCAATCTTTATATGTACAGTAGTCTGTTGAATAACCTCTTTACTGCTTGCATTAACAAAATCAGCGGATCCTAATTGAACAGTAACTCCTTCAACTGCAGCTTGAATACCTTTTCCTGTAAACTCTTCAAAAAAGTCTAACTTAATTCTTTTAGTATCTGGTAAAAAATCATACAACATTCGACTCAAAGGATGATTTGATGCTCGAAGTACGTTTTTGATAGCAATTAAATTCTCAGAGGAGAGCTCCTTACCTTCATAAGTAATATTGGATTTTGTATTTGTTGTTATGGTACCTGTTTTATCAAAAACTATTGTATCTACTTTTGCCAATTGCTCAATTACAAGAGCATTTTTGAGATAAAAATGTTTGTTCCCAAAAATTCGCAGCATATTTCCCATTGTAAAAGGAGCTGTTAATGCTAGAGCGCAAGGGCAAGCAACAATTAAAACAGCTGTAAAAACATTAAACGCAGTATTGGCATCAAAAAATATCCAATATCCAAAACCAGAAAAAGCTATTAACAAAAGTATTGGCGTAAAATAACGGCTAATACTATCTGTTATGGTTTTGTGTTTCTGTTCTACTTTTTTCTGAAAAATATCGTTACTCCACAATTGTGTCAGATAACTTTGTGAAATGGTTTGCAAAACTTCCATTTCGATAATTTTGCCAATTTGCTTTCCGCCAGCAAAAATTTTATCCCCTGATTTTTTAGTGATTGGAATTGCTTCACCTGTTACAAAACTATAATCAATTTCTGCTTTATCAGACATAAGAATTCCATCAACTGGAATTAATTCTTGATTTCGAATTAATAAACGATCTCCTTTTTCAATTTCATAAACTGGTATACTTTCCTCTTTTGAATCCGTATTTATTTTAGTGATTGCAATTGGAAAATAGGATTTGAAATCTCTTTCGAAACTAAGGAAACTATAGGTCTTGATTTGAAACATTTTTCCCAACAACATAAAAAATATCAATCCTGTTAGACTATCAAAAAAACCCGAACCATAATCCATCACAATATCAAAAGTACTACGAACAAACATTACGATAATCCCCAAAGCAATAGGAATGTCGATATTAAGCATCTTGGTTTTAATACTTTTGTAGGCCGAGACATAATATCCACTAGCGGAGTATAGGAAAGAAGGCAAAGATAAAGCGAAAATCAAACCTCTAAAAAATGGTCTGTAATTATCCAGCCAGTATTCTTTTACCTCAAAATATTCTGGAAAAGAAAGTAACATGATATTTCCAAAACAAAAGAAAGCAACTCCAAGTTTATACGTTAAACTTCTATCAATATTGTTATTTCCAGCTTCGTAATTCTCTAAACTAATATATGGTTCATAACCAATTGAACTCAACAAATAGACAATATCTTTTAAAGAAACACTATTCGGGTTGTAATTGATTCTAACCTTTTTTTCTGGGAAATTAACTTGAGAAGTATTTATTCCTTTTTGAAGACGCTGTAAATTTTCCAAAATCCAAATACACGAGCTACAATGTATATGAGGAATACTAAGTGAAATAATAGCGGTTGAATCTTCTTGAAATTCCAATAATTTTGTAACGATACTTTCATTGTCTAAAAAATCATATTTTCCTTTAATATCTAATGGAGTTGCTCCTGGAGATTTTTCAAAATCATAATAACAGGTCATGTCATTTAGACTGAAAATTTCATAAACCGTTTTACATCCATTGCAACAAAATTCTTTGTTATCGAACACAATTTGATCTTCTTTTATTATATCCAAACCACAATGAAAACAGTTATTTTTCTCCATAAAATGATACTAATTAAGCGGGTGCAAATTTTACAAATTGATTATGATAAAAACAATGATATTTATCATATAAATGTATAACTTTGTAGCCGCAAATCCTATTTCATTATGAGTAAATGTGAACAATGTATCGTAAGAGAATTTAGTTCTTTGAAAGCACTAAATAAAGACGAACTTATAAAACTATCCGATTGTAAAGTTTCTAAATTAATCAAAAAAGGAGAAAACATTTTTGAAGAAGGAGAAAATGTTAATGGTATATTTTGCGTAAAAGATGGTGTTTGCAAAATGACCAAATTAAGTCCAAATGGCAAAGATCATATTGTCAAACTAGTTAGCAAAGGAGAATTATTGGGTCAACGATCAATGATAAGTGATGAGCCTGCTAATTTAAGTGCCATTGCTTTAGAAGATATGCAAGTTTGCTTTATCCCCAAAAACGAAGTTATGGGTTTCTTTGACAAAAACAATCAGTTTTCAATGAATGTGATGAAAACAATTTGTGGCGACTTGAAATTATCTGATGAACACATGGTGAATATGGCTCAAAAATCAGTAAAAGAGCGATTGGCCGAAACTTTGATTTATCTACATGAAACCTTGGGTACAAATGCGGATGGCACTTTAAAAATACAACTCTCTAGAGATGAATTAGCCAGTATGATTGGTACTGCCACAGAAAGTTGTATTCGATTATTATCTGATTTTAATAAATTAGGTTTAATAGGATTAATAGGAAAAAAAATAGTTTTAAAAGATATCAATAAATTAAAAAAATTGGCGGAATAATTTTTTAAAATACCATTTTTTTTGCATTCTAATAAAGCTATAATTTCTTAGCCTCATTCCAGAATACATCCATTTCTGCAAGGGTCATATCCATCAATGGCTTTCCTAATTCGGTAGCTTTACTTTCTAAATATTGAAACCTTTTGATGAATTTTTTATTGGTTCTTTCTAATGCGTCTTCAGGATTAATGTTTAGAAATCGCGCATAATTTATCATTGAAAAAAGTACATCTCCAAATTCATCTTCCATTTTATCTTGATCGCCTGCAGCAATTTCTACTTGTAATTCTTGTAGTTCCTCTTGTACTTTATCCCAAACCTGGTGTGATTCTTCCCAATCAAAACCTACTCCCTTCACTTTATCTTGAATTCGACTTGCTTTTACTAATGCCGGTAAACTTTTTGGCACACCTTCAAGAACAGATTTTTTACCTTCTTTGAGTTTTAATTTTTCCCAGTTCTGTTTTACTTCATCTTCATTTTCGACTATAACATCCCCATAAATATGCGGATGACGATGAATCAGTTTTTCACAAATGTCATTGCACACATCAGCGATATCAAAATCATTTGTTTCACTACCTATTTTGGCATAAAAAACAATATGCAAAAGCAAATCACCTAATTCTTTTTTTACTTCATTTAAATCATTATCTAATATAGCATCACCCAATTCATAGGTTTCTTCGATAGTAAGATGACGAAGCGATTGCATAGTTTGCTTTTTATCCCAAGGACATTTTTCACGCAATTCGTCCATGATATCCAATAAACGTTTGAAAGCTTGTAATTGATTGTCTTTGTTCATCTTTGCATTTTAAAAATTGGAAAAATACTAATCTTTTAGATCAATTTAAATAAAAAAATCCTGCTTAGAAATATCAAAGCAGGATAAATATACACAATTATAACTGTTTACTCTTTTTTAGCTTTTGCTTTTTTAGCAGGAGCTTTTACTTTTTCAGCCACTACTTCTTCTGCAACTGGAGTTTCTTGTTCAACTACAGCAGGAGCCTCATCAACAATCATTCCTTTTTCTTGAAGCATATTGTACCAATTTACAATTTTCTTTACATCAGAGGCATAGACTCTTTCTTCATCGTAATCTGGCAGAATTTCTCTAAAATATGATAACAATTTTGCGTTATCTTCTTTATGCGAAATAGTTTGTCCTTTGTTTTCTTTTTTAGCAATATTTTGCATGATTTCTGCCAAAGGTTTTTCAGCATCATAAGTATAAATGGAAATTTCCGACAATAAACTCACATTGCTTTTTAAACTAACTGTTGTTTTTTTTCCGTCTAATAAAGACTCTGCAACAAAACCAGTACGTGTTTGCACTTTTAAAACATATAAACCTGGTTTTCCTGAAATGGATAATATTTTCTCTAAACTCATTTTTATTTTTTTTACTTATTTCATTATTTTCTATACACTAATTCTCTACAGATGAGCGATAGAAAAGTGTTTTATTTATCTTCCTTTTTTGGCAAAAAACTTCATTCTATAATCCTGAAAAGTTTTGCCTTCCATGATATTTTTTAATTTTTTCTGAATCAATCTTTTTTTCAAAGATGAAATTTTGTCTGTAAACAAAATACCTTCAATATGATCGTATTCGTGTTGGATTACTCTAGCAATTAATCCATCAAAAACTTCTGTTTTCATCACAAAGTCTTCTTCGCAATATTCTAATGTTATAGTAGGTTTTCTAAACACATCTTCTCTAACATCTGGAATACTCAAACAACCTTCATTAAAAGCCCATTCCTCACCTTCTTCTTTTATCATTCTAGCATTGATAAAAGTTTTTTTGAATCCGCTTAATTTCTTTTGCTCGTTATTTTCCAAATCGTCATCATCACTAAACGGTGTAGTATCCACTACAAATAAACGCAATGACAAACCTACTTGTTCTGCAGCAAGACCAACGCCACAAGCATTGTACATCGTTTCGTACATGTTCGCGACAACTTCCTTTAAATTTGGATATTCTGGAGTAAGCTCCTCTCCTATTTTCCTTAAAACAGGATCACCATATCCTATAATTGGTAATATCATTCGAATTGATTTTATTAATAACTAGTGTAAATAAAGGAAAAAATCCATTTAATTAGGTTGGCAAAAGTAGTAAAAAAATAGATACTGATTAATCAAGAATTGATAATTAGTAGAATTTTACAGAAATTAACAAGATGAATAAAATAAAAAACTGCCGTTATTTTTTTAAGCATCGGCAATTAATATTACGAAAGTCAAGAATTACTTAAAATATTCAAAAATCAGCAGTCTTATTTATATATAACTACATATAAGATGCTACTTAAGCAAAATAATTATTCAAAATAATGCAATTGGCTTATGGGATCTAATGCTCAAAACTATTCAAAACAATTTATCGCTTATCTTTGTATCAAATATTACTTTATGATTGCCAAAATAGAAAAATTTACAGATAGCATTTATTTTACAAATGCTTTAAAAGCAACACTTTCAGCTGTAATTCCTGTTTTGGTTTTTACCTATTTTAATCATTTTGAAATTGGGTTTGCCATTGCACTTGGTGCTTTTTTAACCTATCCAAGTGATATTCCAAGTAGCTTGAAGCATAAAATTAACGGAATAATCGTTACTGCATTTTTAGTAGCTGGAGTCAATTTACTGATTAATCTAACCTATCCAATTCCTATTATATTCTATCCTTTTTTCTCGATTTTAGTATTTATTTTGGCCATGCTTTCTGTCTATGGACAAAGAGCCACATTTACATCCTTTTCGGCATTACTATCAGTATCCTTATCTTTTTCTAACCTACATACTGGACTCGAAATGTTACAACATTCGGGATTATTACTAATTGGAGGATTCTTTTATTTATTTATTTCTTTGCTTTTTTATTATGTACGTCCCAATCGTTATGCCGAATTACAAGTTGCCGAAAGCATCAAATTAACATCAAAATACTTAAGACTAAGAGGAGATTTATGGAACAGTATTGCCGATAAAAAAGAGATAACTGAAAAACAATTGCACTTACAAGTCGAATTAAATATAATTCATCAAAATATTAGAAGAGTACTTATCGATAAGCATATCAATACAGTTTCCTCCAACCAAAACCGAAAAATGCTAATTGTATTTATTTCGCTAGTTGAAATACTAGAACTTGCATTATCTACTTCTTTTGATCATAGCAAATTACATCAAAAATTTAAGGATCATCCCAAAGTTTTATCCAACTATCAAAATTTAGCTTACACGCTCGCTTCAACGCTAAAGCAATTATCAAAGAATATTGAAAAAAGAACCAATTACGTTTCTAAAAATTCATTATCTAAGCATTTATTGGCTCTAGAAAATGAAATCACCAATTACGAAAACGAGCTAGGAAAAACCGAGGCTTCTGAAGGAGTCTTGATGTTAAAAACCATGCTTGAATATGCCGAAAAGCAAGTTGAAAAAATTAAAATAATTGAACGAGCTTTTACTTCTATATCTAATACTTATGATTTTAAAGGCAAGGATAAAGATTTAGAAAAATTTTTAACTCCCCAATATTATTCAATAAGTACATTCATAGAAAATATAAGTTTTGAGTCTACTATATTCAGACACTCCTTACGATTAACCACAACATTAATTTTGGGTGGAATCATAGGTAAGTTGCTTCCATTTCAAAATGAATATTGGATTTTAATGACCATCATCATCATTATGAGGCCTGGTTATGGGTTGACAAAACAGCGTTCGATACAAAGAGCTATCGGGACTATTATAGGTGGAATTACAGCTTTTAGCATCCTATACCTGATGCCCAATCATTTTGTGTTAAGCCTTTTAGCGATAAGCTGCATGTTGCTTGGTTTTTCATTTACACAAACCAATTACTCCGTAAGTGCTACGTTTGTTACTATGTATATTGTATTTCTTCACGGCATTTTATCCCCAGATTTTGTAAATGTAATCCAGTTTAGAATATTAGATACTTTGACTGGAGCAACTTTAGCATTTTTTGCGAATCATTTTTTATGGCCATCTTGGGAATATATTAAAGCGCCAGAATATTTGGAAAAATCAATAGCCGCCAATCGAGATTATTTGAACCAGATTTACATTTATTATACCAAAAAAGGAGATGTAACAACATCTTATCGTTTGGCTAGAAAGAATGCTTTTATTGAAATTGGGAACTTAATGGCTTCTTTCCAAAGAATGTCTCAGGAACCAAAATCCAAACAAAAGAACATTGTACTTTTTTATAAATTAACCGAACTCAATCATTCATTGCTTTCTTCAATTGCTTCATTAGGCACTTATATTCAATCGCATACAACTACACCGTCCTCAAAAGCTTTTACGATCGTGGTTGAAAAAGTATTGAAAAATTTAGAAAAAAGCATTTCCTACTTAAAAGAAAATGAAATTATCGATGCAAACGATATCTCAAAAGAAGAGTTAGCCAATCGGTTTATAGAATTAAAAAACATTCGTCAAAGCGAGCTAAAAGAAGGAAATAAAATAAACGATCAATCTTTTGCTTTAATAATGCAAGAAGCACAATTGGTCATAGAGCAATTAATTTGGCTGACAAACTTATCTGAAGGTATCTTGAAAAGTACAAAAAAATTAATGGAAGACTAAAAAAATTTCATCCTAAGGTTATACCTTAATTAATACGAATCTCCTAAAAAAAATCTTAAAACTACTATTAAAGCCAATTTAGCGCAATAAAAGCTTAAAAAATAGGAGAATATTTTTTTTAAAAAATCAAAAACGACTTATTTACGATTTAGATAATCTTGAAGCATAATGGTAGCAGAAATCTCGTCTATTAATCCTTTATTTTGACGTTGCTTTTTATTCAAACCACTGTCAATCATTGTTTGAAAAGCCATTTTTGATGTAAAACGTTCATCAACTCGAATCACTTTCATATCCGGAAAATGATTGGTAAAATGAGTTACAAAACCTTTAATTATTGAAGCACTTTCTGAAGGCTCACCGTTCATTTGTTTGGGTTCACCAATGAGTACTGCTTCCACTTTTTCTTTAGAGAAATAATCTTTCAAAAAAGCAATAGCAGTGGTTGATGGAATTGTTGTCAACCCCGAAGCAATAATTTGCATTTCATCGGTAACAGCTATTCCTGTTCGTTTTTGTCCGTAATCTATGGAGAGTATTCTTGGCATTTATAGTGAGTTTTTGTGTTTGATATATCCGAAAACATAAATAACCTTCTGATTTACGTCGATTTCATATACAACCGAATATCCCTTAAAAACATAATCCCTAATATTTTCATCATCAAAATAAATTGATCTTTTAAAATGAAATGGGTGTTTCAAATCTTTTTTTATATTTTTTAAGCAAATCTTTTCTGAATTTTAAAGCTGCTCGCGGTTTATCCTTATAAATGTAACGAACTTGATCTGTCAATAATTTCAGAAATTCATTTGAAACCCACATCAAAAAATATTTTTCTTCCGATGATATGAAAAAGTGGGTTCCTGACAACCAAAATTTAAATACTTTTTCGGAAGAAATATTAACTGTCATATTCTGAAAATGTTTTGTCCAGAATTGAATCGACTTCATCAATAGAATAAAATTTTTCAGCACCGCTTTTGAGTTTAGCGTAAGCAGTGTCTAATTTTCTTTTATTTTTATCAAAAAAAGGATCTTCCCGAACTATAATAAGTTCATCCGAAGAAAAGGAACTTAATAATTCCAAGATTTTGGCTTTACTATTGGGCTGAAATTCTAATCGTAACGTTTCCATGGCTTTCCTATTTATTATACAAATATATTACTTTTTAATCTAAAATTAATTTCACAAAATAAATGGCTATTAAGTTATAACTATAACATTTTCCATACAAATACTCTTTTTTGCTATTAGTTAAAAATGGTATCTTTGCCAAAAATTTATCAAAAATGAAATCATTACAGACCATAATAGAACAAGCTTGGGAAAACCGTGCTTTACTTCAAGAAACAACAACAACTGATGCTATTAGAGAAGTTATCTCTTTATTAGATCAAGGAATTTTAAGAGTGGCAGAACCTGTGGGCGAAGGTTGGCAAGTAAACGAATGGATTAAGAAAGCCGTTGTTATGTACTTCCCTATTCAAAAAATGGAAACCTTAGAGGCTGGAATTTTTGAGTACAATGATAAAATGTTACTCAAAAGAGATTATGCTGAAAAAGGAGTTCGCGTAGTTCCTGGTGCATCTGCCCGTTATGGTGCTTATATTTCGAGCGGTGTAATCATGATGCCTAGTTATGTAAATATTGGTGCTTATGTTGATTCAGGAACAATGGTTGACACATGGGCAACTGTGGGTAGCTGTGCTCAAGTTGGCAAAGATGTACATTTAAGTGGAGGAGTTGGAATTGGTGGTGTATTAGAACCACTACAAGCAGCACCCGTAATTATAGAAGATGGAGCATTCATTGGTTCTCGTTGTATTATTGTAGAAGGTGTTCATGTAGGGAAAGAGGCCGTTCTTGGAGCCAATGTGTGCTTAACAGCTTCAACGAAAATAATTGATGTTACTGGAGAAACCCCTGTAGAAAGAAAAGGTTTTGTTCCTGCTCGTTCTGTAGTAATTCCTGGTAGTTACACCAAAAAATTCGCTGCTGGAGAGTACCAAGTTCCATGTGCATTAATTATTGGAACTCGCAAACCATCTACCGATTTAAAAACTTCATTAAATAACGCTTTACGCGAATATGATGTAGCGGTTTAAATTCTAGACAAAAATATTTTATATTTTAAAAACCAAATACCAATTTATTTATCAATTGGTATTTGGTTTTTTTTTATTTGTTTACTTAACAAATTAAATTAAGTTTGCACCTCAATTAAAATAAACTTATTGTTAACTTATTCTAAAGAAAAAAAACAGCTATTGATTTAAATATTAAGCAAATACCTTTTTTCATTAGAATAACCCAAAATAACTCTGAACATCAAGTTCTCAAAATAATAAATTCCAAAATGAATAATTACAAGAAAGTCAGCATCCTACTTCTTAAACGATTACTATTAGTTACCCTAATTTATCAATTGTCTCGAGTAGCATTTTACTTCATGAATGCCACGTCATTTCAAAATTTTAATTTGACTACTATTAAAGGTGGAATTCTGTTTGATTTGGCCGCAATTGCCTATTTAAATGTTATTTTTGTAGTTGCACATTTGATTCCAGGAAATTTTAAATACACGCCAAATTATCAAAAATGGCTTAAAATTTCATTCTATTCAATAAACCTTTTATTAATTGCAACCAATTTCATAGATATTATTTATTATAGATTTACTGGAAAACGAAGTACTTTTAGTATGATTACAGCTAAAGGAATGGAACATGAAATTTTTGGTTTGATTCCTTCTTTTCTAATGCAATTTTGGTATGTAGGTGTTTTATTCCTTATTTTCAGTGTGCTTTTTTGGATCTTTCTTCCCACTTTTAAGCAAACCAACTCGATTGAAAAACTTGAGAAAAAAGATTTAATAAAACAATACGCTTTTCTAATTCTTGCAATAGCTTTAGGATTACTTATTTCTCGTGGTGGTTTTCGCAAAAAACCACTTAAAATTGTGGATGCAGTAGTTTATGGAGAACTTGGGAATTCAGCTTTAATATTAAATACTCCTTTTTGTATTTTAAAAACTTTAGTAAAAAAAGAAGACATAGAAAAAGCACATTATTTTAATGAAAAAGAATTAATTTCGATTTATAACCCAATAATAAACTTAAATCCTAGCAAACCAATTACCAAAAAAAATGTAGTCGTAATTATTTTGGAAAGTTTTGGAAACGAAAATGTAGGTAGAGGTTATACTCCTTTTTTAGACTCATTAATCACAAAATCCTATTATTTCAAAAATGGATTTGCAAACGGTATAGCTTCTATAGATGCCGTACCTTCTATATTATCTAGCATTCCAAGTTTAATGAATAACTCATTTATCTCATCCAGTTTTTCGTTAAACAAAATTCATGGTCTTCCTATTATTTTAGAAAAAGAAGGATACAATACCTCTTTTTTTCATGGTGCATTCAATGGTAGTCAAAATTTTGATCAATATGCTAAAGTAGCTGGTTTTGATCACTATTATGGAAAAGATGAATATGTAGGAAAAGAATCATTTGATGGGAAATGGGGAATTTATGATGAAGAGTTTATGCAGTTTTTCTGTAACAAACTCAGTAGTTTTAAACAGCCCTTTTTTAGCTCTCTTTTTACAATTTCTTCACATAATCCTTATAAAGTACCCGAAAAATATAAAGGAAAATTTCCAAAAGGAAACACAAAAATTCAAGAAAGCATCGGATATACAGATTTCGCATTACGTCAATTTTTTAAAACAGCAAAAAAACAAAGTTGGTACAATAACACTCTTTTTGTCTTTTCATCGGATCATACTTCTTCTGGAGGAGAACTAGCAAAAGATAGAACAATACTTGGAAGATTTAGAATCCCAATTCTGTTTTTTGACCCATCTGATCCTAAATTTGTTGGAGTCAATGAAAATAACTTTCAACAAATTGATATTATGCCAAGTATTTTGGACTATTTAAACATAAAAACAGATATGGTAAGTTTTGGAAAAAGCTTTAGATCCAAAAACAATTTTGTAGTATACTGCAATCAAGGTACTTATTACTATATTCAAGGTGATTATTATTTGGCTTTTGCCAATAACCAATCCATTGGTTTATACAATTGGAAGAAAGATATTTTATTGAAAAATAACTTATTAAAAACCAATGAAAAAATAGCTAATAAAATGTCTCTATTTTTAAAAGCCTATATTCAAACTTTTTATGAACGAGTTACGAATGATGCTTTAACGCTAGAGAAATAGTTTTTCTATTTAAAAATTGAAATTCCCATTGGATTCATTTTTTTTATTCAATTTGTACATTATTAAATTTAACTATTACAGATATGAAAATTCTAGTTATACAACAAAAAATGATTGGTGATGTCCTAATCAGTTCAATCATTTGCAATAACTTAAGAATTGCATATCCTAATGCCCAAATTGATTATCTGGTTTATGAATCAACTACACCTGTTTTAGAAGGAAATAGAAACATTGACAATATAATATTGTTTGAAGAAAAACATCGCAAAAGTAAGGCAGCGTTTTTAAAACTTGCACTTCAAATTCGAGCCACTCATTATGATTTGGTTATAGACGCCTATTCAAAATTAGAAAGCTGGCTGATTGTTTTATTAAGTGGCGCTAAAAGAAAAATTTCATATAAAAAGAAAGGCAGAACCTTTTTATATACGGATAACGTTCCTTTTGAACCTTATCCAAAAACCAATTTGGGCTTGGCCATTGAAAGACGACTTTCCTTATTAGATCCTCTTGATTTAAATATAAAAATAGATCCGCTACCAAAACTGTATGTTTCTGAAAAAGAAAAGCAGGAAGCTGTATCTCTTTTTGAAAAAAATCAACTAAAAAAAGAGAGAAAAACGATTATGATAAGCCTTTTGGGAAGTGAAAAACTAAAAACTTACCCATTAGAATATATGGCAAAACTGGTAGATACAATTGCCGATACTTTTGACGTAAACATTTTATTTAATTATTTTCCGAAACAATTAAACGATGCCAAATTTGTTTTTGATTCCTGTAAACCTTCTACACAGGAAAAAATATATTTTAATCTATATGGAGATAGTTTAAGATCATTTATTGCCATAATGAATCAATGCGATTTGATTATTGGGAATGATGGTGGCGCCATAAACATGGCAAAAGCTCTAAACAAACCTTCATTCATCCTTTTTTCACCGTGGATTGAAAAGAAAATATGGGCGACATTTGAAGATGGAATCATGCATAATTCTGTTCATTTAAATGATTTTAAACCTGAATTATTTTCAAACCTTACCGAAAAAGAACTTAAAAAAAGAGCTATAGATTTATATAAAAACTTTTATCCAGAATTATTTACCAATCAAATGATTGCTTTCTTAAGCAACAATCTTTCGGACAATAAAAAAAAAAGTATTGAAATCTGCAATACAAAAAAGCCTTTGCTAACTGCATTGATCATTACTTACAATGAAGAACACAATATTAAAGAACTCATAGACAACATTGCTTTTGCTGACGAAATTATCGTAATTGATTCTTTTAGTACTGATAACACATTGGCAATTGCAAAAAGTTTTGATACTGTAAAAGTAGTTCAACATCCATTTGAGAATTATGCCTTGCAACGAAATTTTGCTATAAGTCTAGCAACAAATCCTTGGATACTTTTTATCGATGCAGATGAAAGACTCACTCCAAAATTACAGCAGGAAATCACTCAGACTATACAACAAAAAGAAGCTTTCTCTGCCTACAATGTTTACCGAAGGTTTATGTTTGAAAATACAATACTAAATTATAGTGGTTGGCAAACAGACAAAATTATTAGACTTTTTCAAAATAATAAAGCATTCTACTCTGAACAAAAAATTGTACATGAAAAATTAAATGTGACAGGTGAAATTGGAAAATTAAAAAACAAACTTATTCATTATTCTTACACTGATTTTACAAGTTATAAACAAAAAATGATTGTTTATGGAAAAATGAAAGCCAAAGAAGAATTTGCAAAAGGTACAAGTCCAAACTTTTTTCATTATTACATAAGACCTCTTTATCAATTTGTCTATCAATATTTTATCCGATTAGGGATTTTAGATGGAAAAAAAGGAGTGATACTATGCTATTTGAATGCTCTGAGTGTTTCAGTTCGTTTTCAGGAATTAAAAAAATTAAAATCGAAAAACTAAGATTTCCAAAATTTAAGTTTCTTTTTTAATCTCTGCTTTCTTGAAAATTTATCTTGAAATTCTTGGGTATAAAACCACATTTTTTCAAAGATTTCACTTTCTGTTTTTGCTGTATACAATTTTGAATATTCATTACTCATTGTTGCAATCATTCCTTTTTTAGGCGTTAACCGAGAAAGATTTTTCATGCGTTGATCAAAATTCATTTGGTCATGAAAAGTCATTCTATTTAGATCAACCAAGAAAAACTCATAAAATCCTTCAAACGACTTTTTGATCAAAGTATTTCCTGGAGAATGATCCAAAAATTCGACACCACTTTGATGCAATTGAAATGAAAACTGGGTAAACTGTCTTAAAATATTCTCATGATCAGGGAAATTTGGAATTTCGACCAATTCTCTGTAAGTCAAATCACAATCAAGATGTTCACTAGCATAATAACTATCTTTTAATCCTATCCAATTGTAATTTTCTAGATATGCAATTGGTTCGGGTGTTCCTATGCCTTTTTCTAATAAAATGGTAGCATACTCAAATGAACGTCTCGCTTTGGATTTTCTAAAATATTTATAAGCAATTTTATTAATCAAATTAGGAATTTTAAAGGATTTGATATTAATTGTCTTTCCATTTAATTCGAATAATTTGATACTGTTTCTTTTACCGTCACCAAAGAGTTTTCCAGTAGATTTGAAATTATGAATACTCGATTTGATAAAATCGATATTGTCTTTGAAATTTTGATTTATTTTTAAATGCATTTATTTTTCTTAATTACAACTATACTTATACTACAACTAAAATAGTTACTTCTTTAAATATTGATTGATTCCATTTGTGATTTTAATGATACCTTTATCAATGGTTTCTTTTTGAATTTTATTGTTCAATTCTAAATTACTTTTTGAATTTGACTTATGAAATATATGATATAAAATACCTGCATAACGGAGTCTTTTGGCTTTCACACCATTATTTCCCATTCTAATAACTAAATCTGAATCTTCTCTACCCCATCCTTCAAAATCCTCATTATATCCATTAATATCGATCAAATCTTTTCGCCAAAAAGACACATTGCATCCCCGAAATTTTTTCGAAATTCCATAATGTGGCTTATACCATTTAGATAAAAAAGATATCGATAAACTTCTTGACCTGTTTTTAATTTCATTTGAAAAAAAATTAAAATCAGTTGTTTTCTTTTCTATAACTTCATCTACATATTCTGGCAAAATATTAACTCTGGATCCATACAAATAGAAACCTTTTTGAACAGAATCCAAATGATCAGAAATGAATTTTTTGTGCAAAATACAATCTCCATCAATCTGTATAATGTAATCTGCGTTGGTTTGGGAAATAGCTTTATTCAAGATTTTCGATTTTCTAAAACCAACATCTTCTTGCCATACATGACAAATAGGAACATTTATTTCGTTTCTAAACCTGTCAATCAACGCTTTGGTTTCGTTGCTTGAACCATCATCTGCTATCAAAATTTCATCCGGAAGCGTCGTTTGATTTAAAATGCTTTTTAAAACCAAATCTAGTGCATCAGGCCAATTATAAGTAGAAATCAATAAAGCTGTTTTCATCAGTCTATTTTTTATTTTAAATGTAGATGGTTTTGTTTGCAATTAATTGGCTTATTTGACTGAATTTCGATTCTTAAAAGTTATCTAAAAAACACAATAATGATAGAAAAAATTATATTCGTAAAAGTAAAAAAACTAAGTTTACTCGATGATTATTTATAATAGAATCAATAAATTCTTACTATCAAATTCTATAATAGTGACAATCTTTTCATGCTATATTTTTCTAAACAACCTCAAATTTAAGAACCCATCACAACTTCGTTTTAACCATTAACTCGATTCATTTGAAGAGAATTATATCTAAAAAACAATAAATATTTCTTCACTATTTCTGCCAAATATAATTATTATTTAATTTCAAATTTAACCTTTACCATTTCATGAATTTGATACAAAGGTACACTTTCTTCACTTTGATTTTTATACCATAAATAATAATATAAAAATTAGTGATCTTTACTTTTCTATTCATTTACATCCTTCCTGCATGAAATATCACAATTACATTCATTACTTTTACACCGCATAAATCAATAACATTCTTCTTTCCAAAAAAAAGGATGTCAATAAATTTAAAATTATTAAAACTTTCTAATAACACAAAAATCTACTTTCAATACTATGTTTGATGTTTCAATAATTTTAATAAATTACAACTCCAGTAAACATACAATAAATTGTATCCAATCAATACTATCTAATACTTCAAAACAAATCAATTTTCAGATCATAATTACCGATAATTGCTCTGAAAAAGAAGATTATCTTAACCTGAAATTATTTTGTGATAGTTTACATAATTCTAATATTGAACTACATAGAAATATTATTAATAATGGTTTTGGCGCCGGTAATATGTTTGGTGTACAATTTGCAAATGCAAAATATTTAGCTTTTGTAAACAATGACACGCTGTTTATGAATGATTGTTTAGCAATTCTAAAAAATGAATTAGATAAGAATCAAAACATTGGTATTGCTGGAGCTCAATCTTACAAAGAAAATGGAGACTTTATGATTTCACTTGATCATTTTGCATCACCAACAAGAGAAATTTTAGGTCGTAATTTTCTAGAATTAATCAATCCGAAAAAGTATCCTAGAAGAAAAAAAACATACAGTTCCCCTACTCAAGTAAATTTTATACCTGGAAGTTTTATGTTTGTTAAAGCAATAGATTTCTATGAAGTTGGAGGTTTTGATACCAATATTTTTCTTTATTATGAAGAAACAGATTTATGCATCAGATTGGCCAAAAAATCAAAATTTGCTTATTTGATTCCTGAAGCTAAATTTATTCATCTACATGGTGCAAGCACAGCAAAATCAATGGCTATAAAAAAAGAATTAAAAATTTCATTGTTGTATATTATTCGAAAACACTATGGCTTTTTTGGACATAAAATCGTAATGCTCTTTTTAATAATAAAATATTTCTTTAGTAGTATTTTGAAACCTAAAAACTGGACTTTATTTTTTTTAATAGTAAGTGGGGCACCAATATCCAAATCCTTAAAGGGTTTTCAGAAAATTATTTCTTCGAATCAATAAACAAAAACTTAAATTTCTTACTGAAAAGCATATTAAGAACTAAGCCTTTACAGAAATAACATATAGTAAAACTCGAAAAAAAGGTATCAAAAATTCTTCTGTTTTTTTAAAATGAAGCAATTATAACACGAATAAATCGCTACTTTTTGAATTATAAACTACATTTGCATTTAATTTATGTACTATAATTTATATAATTTTTAATGAAAATAACAATTATAAGTTTTGATAATTGGGGTTTTAACAGCCATATTGTAACTGCCTTAAAAAAAGAAGGACATTGCGTATATCACATAAATTTCAATGCTTTCACCTACAAATACAAGACTATTCTATATCGGTATTATAATTTTTTCCTGAAAACAATATTCAAAAAAAACCTTAAAAACATTCATTACGGCAAGAAAATACTCGAAAAATTAAGAGAAAACAATGAAATCCAGGATGTGATTTTGACAGTAAAAGGAGATTTTATTGACCCAAAAAACATTTTAGAATTTAAAAAATACACAAAAAAATCTATTGCTTATTTTAATGATAGCATTTATAGATGTCCGAAAATCAAAAGTGTTATTCCTTGTTTTGACGAAGTATATTCTTTTGAAAAACAAGATTGCAAAAAATACAATTTAAAATTTATTACCAATTGGATTTATCCATCTGAAATAAATTCGAAACAAAAAACACAATACCAAATATTTAATATAAGTTCTAAAGATAGACGCTCCCCAATCATATCGAAAATAACTTCTATTCTAAAAGAAAAAAAAATCAATTATAAAATTATTGTTTTTGATAAAGGAAAAAAAAATAATGACCCTAATATTGAATATACATCAGAACAAATACCTTTAACAGAAGTAAATGAGTATATGAATAATTCTCAAGTACTACTTGACATCAATAGAAAAGGACAAAAAGGACTCACATTTAGAGTATTTGAAAGTCTTAGCTTAGAAAAAAAACTCATCACAACAAATAGTGATATCAAAAATTATGATTTTTATAATCCCAATAACATACTAATCATTAACGAAAAAAACATACACATTCCTTTAGATTTTTTTAAAAATGAATATGTAAAAATACCTCAAGCCATTTTAAAAAGGTACTTAGTTGAAAACTGGATAAATCATGTTTTAAAACTAAAATAAATAAAAAGCAAAATTACTTTTAACTATAAATATAAATTAGTAAACCCAAGTCATAAAAAAGGTACTAATTTATACTACAAGAAAAAAAACAACTATGAAATTATCAGTTGCCTTATGTACTTATAACGGAGAAAAATACATTGAAAAACAATTGAATAGTATTTTTAATCAAACCATGCCCATTGATGAAATCAACATTTGTGATGATGGATCAAATGATAAGACTATTGAAATAATTAATCAGATTCAAAAAACATATCCTACAATAATTAAGTTACATCAAAATGAAATAAATCTAGGTTGTACAAAAAATTTTGAAAAAGCAATTGAACTTTGTCAAGGAGATTATATTTTTTTATCAGATCAAGATGATCTTTGGAAAAAAGACAAAGTAGAAAAAACATTGGCAATTTTTGATAAAAACCCAAATGCCGAAGGAGTTTTTTCTAATGCCGAATTAATAGACAATTCGGACCATTTAATTTCTGATCATACTATTTGGGATTCCGTTTTTTTTCTAGAAAAAGAATTCCAAAAACCAATTGATTATTTTAACATCATTTCAAAAAATGGCAATTTCGTTACAGGAGCCACATTATGTATTAAAAAGCAAGTAAAAGATTTTATTTTTTCTTTCACAGATCCAATTGTTCTGCATGACGAAAAGATAGCTACTTTATTGATCTTAAGAGAGTCTCTCTATTATTCAACTGAAAATTTGATTTCGTACAGAATACATCAAAATCAACAAGTTGGAATGAAGAATATGAACAAAATCGAATCTAAAAAAAGATTAAAAAGAATTATTCTTGATTTAGAAAAACCTGCTACATATTTTGAATACAGACATTTAATGAAAAAAAAGTATTTAAAGTATCATAAAGCCCAGAAATATCTAGTTTTCAACTCTTCTAAAATAGATATTAATCAGTTAATTGAAACAAGTTTTAACGAATACAACGCATTTATTAATAGTTTCAAAAAGAAGTTTCCTATACATTATTTTTTATCTTCAATTGTTGATACACTTAGAAATAAAAGAAAACTTTAAAAAAGTCTTTATCGAAAAGATTTATTAAAAAGGAGTATTAAGCTTCCTTTATAAAAAGATCAACCCCATTTTATAAATACAAGTATATATTTAAAAAGATGATAAAAAAATCATATTTTAAATATAAGACTATCTTTGCATTTTATTTTTTAAGCAAATTAAACAAGCTAAACTTCTACTTCTATGTGTTTACAATTAAGAATTGTCATTTTACTATTAATCGGTAATACGCTATTAGCGCAAAATATTTCAGTAGGTTCTATTGACATGATTGAACAAAGAAGTAGAAACGAACAATTATTAGGTACTGGTAATCCTCTGATTTCATACACTTTACGACCATTAACATTAGTCCAATTAGACTCTACGCAAGCACTTGATAAAAATTCGACAAAAATTATCACAAAAGTATTGCCAATAACCCTAACTCAACAATACAATACTTTTAATCCTTATGGTTGGAATGATGGTTCTATGATACCTGCCAAAGGCTATCAAACACAACTTACCGCAGGATTATTCGCTCAATATGGAATTTTGAGTATTCAATTAAAATCAGAATATGTATACGCCTCAAATCCAGAATATGACATTTTCCCTACAACAGAAAAAAGTGTGGTTCGCAATGTGAATGCATATTATTTAAATTATACCGATATGCCAACTTTATTTGGAGGCAAAACTTATAATAAATTATTTTGGGGACAAAGTTCTATTAGTGTTGCAATAAATAAATTTTCAATAGGATTGTCAACAGAGAATTTATGGTGGGGACCTGGAAATAGGAATTCACTATTAATGAGTAATAACGCTCCAGGGTTTTTACATTTTACTTTTAATACAAGACAACCTATAGAAACTTTTGTCGGAAGTTTTGAAGGACAAATCATAAGTGGCAAATTAGAAGGTTCTGGCTTAAGCAGCCCAAAATCACAATTTATGATAGATGGCATTGATACTGAATTAGCAAAATCAAATGATTGGCGTTATATCAATGGTATTTCAATAAATTACCATCCCAAGTGGGTACCTGGGTTATTTGTAGGCATGAATCGTACTATTCAAGTTTATCGTACAGACATGGGAAATAGTTTTTCAGATTATATGCCTATTTTTATTCCTTTTCAAAAAAAGAATGCGCTAGGTGAAGATGCCAAAATGAGAGATCAACTAGCTTCTCTTTTTTTTAGATGGGCAATGAAGGAATCAAAATTTGAATTTTATGGAGAAAGTGGATGGAACGATTATTCCTCTACAATTTGGGACTTTTTTGATTCACCGGAACATTCTAGATCCTACCTTTTTGGTTTTAATAAAATATTTATGCTTAATAAAGAAAAAAATAAGTATTTGAAAGTTAATTTTGAAAGTACCCATATGGAACAAAGTGCTGATCGCATAGTCAGACCCGCAGGAGCTTGGTATTTACATGGTACAATATTACATGGCTATACTCATGAAGGACAAGTATTAGGATCAGGAATTGGACCTGGAAGTAATTTACAAACATTAGATTTTAGCGTTTGGAAACAAGATCAAGTTTGGGGTTTAGAAATAGAACGATTTGCTCATAATATGGATTTTTACTATGATGCCTATACAGATTACAATCACAAATGGGTAGATTTAGCTTTAAATACTTATGCTTATCGAAAATTTGGTAATTTAGGTATTCAAGCAAAACTTAATTTTGCCCAATTAAGAAATTTTCAATATCAATTTGAAGTCAATAAATACAACATGCAATTTCAACTTTCGTTACAATATAAATTGTAATAAATTTTTTACTATTTTGTAAATAAAAAACAAAAAAATTAAATATAAATTGTATTAAAAAATAACATATGCCCTTAAATAAAAAAAAATATGACATTTTAATAGTTGGATCTGGTTTGTTTGGCTCTGTATTTGCACATGAAGCAACTAAATTAGGAAAAAAATGTCTAGTTATTGATAAACGCGAACATCAAGGAGGGAATGTTTATTGTGAAGAAATTGACGGAATAAATGTTCATAAATTTGGTGCACACATTTTTCATACTAATGATAAAAAAATATGGGATTATGTAAACCAATTTACTTCCTTTAACAATTATATTAATTCACCCGTTTCTATATCAAAAGGAAAGCTATATAATTTACCTTTTAATATGAATACATTTTATCAAATTTGGGGATGTATTACACCTGATCAAGCGAAAGAAAAAATAGATGAACAAATTAAGCAATATGGTGTAGAAGATCCAAAAAACTTAGAAGAGCAAGCTATTTCACTTGTGGGAAAAGATATTTATGAGACTTTAATAAAAGAATATACCGAAAAACAATGGGGAAGAAAAGCAACTGAACTTCCTGCGTTTATAATAAAAAGACTTCCCATTCGATTTACCTTTGACAATAATTATTTCAACGATAAATACCAAGGAATTCCAATAGGTGGTTATAATAAAATTATTGATGGATTATTAAAAGATGTAGATGTTAGCTTAAATACTGATTTTTTCAAAAATCGCTCTTATTTCGAGTCTTTAGCGACTGATATTGTCTATACAGGTAAAATCGATGAATATTTTAATTATGAATTTGGTCAACTTGAATACCGCTCATTGCGATTTGAAAACGAAATTATTGACAAAGAGAATTTTCAAGGAAATGCAGTGGTAAACTACAATGATGCAGAAGTTCCTTTTACAAGAATAATTGAACACAAACATTTTGAATTTGGCACCCAAAAGAAGACCCTCATTACCAGAGAATATCCTGATAGTTGGTGTCCTGAAAAGGAAGCCTTTTACCCAGTAAATAATGCCGAAAATCAAAATAAATATGAAAACTATAAAAAGAAAGCCGATAAAACAAAAGTGATTTTTGGAGGAAGACTAGCAGAGTATAAATATTATGATATGCATCAAATAATAGCTTCAGCATTAACTAACTTTAAGAAATATGATGAAAATAGACAAAAAAAATAGTATTATTTATATTGCATGTCCAGGAAACTTTGCAACAGGAGGCCCCTATTTATTACATCAATTAGCTTACAAACTAATTCATTTGGGATATAATGCCAAAATGTTTTACTTATCAGTTTCAATTGATGAGGATCCCGTACATGAATTCTATAAAGGAATGAAAATTCCTTATTCGTTTGAAATTGAAAATAATCTTTCCAATCTTCTAATCACTCCCGAATCTTTTGCGAATTTAGTTTTAAAATATAAAGACATACAAACCGTAATTTGGTGGCTAAGTGTTGATAATTTTTTTGAAACAAATAAAAAACCTAGTTTTTCTGTCAAGAGGTTTTTAGGTTTAAAAGAAAAAAGATATCAATATAATTTTCAAAAAGAACCAAAACATTTTCATTGGGTCCAAAGCTTTTATGCTGAACACTTTTTAAAATCAAAAGATATATCAGATATAAAACATCTGTCAGACTATCTTAATGACATTTTTATTGATGAAGTGAAAAATATTAAATTTGACTCAACTAACAAAGAAAATAGTATTGCCTATAATCCTAAAAAAGGGTATGAAATAACTAAAATATTAATTGAAAAGACACCTCATCTAAAATGGGTAGCCATAGAAAACATGACCCCTACTGAAGTGAAAGAATTACTGCTAAAATCCAAAATTTATATTGATTTTGGTCACCATCCTGGAAAAGATAGGATTCCGAGAGAAGCAGCAATTTGTGGATGTATCGTTATTACAAATACCCGAGGAAGTGCAAGCTTTTTTGAAGATGTTTCAATTCCAAATAATTATAAAATAGACTATTCTCCTGAAAAAGAGCAAGAAATTATAAAATTATTAGAAACGAGTTTATTTGATTATGATGAAAAGTCAAAGGAATTTGAATTTTATAAAACCAAAATTATTAACGAAGAAACTAAGTTTAATTTTGACTTAGAAGAAATTTTAAGAAATTCTCAAAACTATTAATTTTCATAAGTTGTTATATATTGTTTTTTAATGATCATATGTAATTTGCAAATTATAATTAAAAATAGTGACCAATTTACAATCATGTTTATTTCATACAATACAATTTCCTATATAATCTAAATAAATACTTATGAAAATTGCAGCTTGTGTCATTTTATATCATCCAAAAGAAAAAGATCTTCAAAACATCAATACCTATTTGTCTAAAGTTGACAAATTATATGTTTATGACAATACAGAAAAAAGTTCACTTTCATTTTTCAGAAAAGAAATCAATGAAAAAATAGTATATATTTCAGATCAAGAAAACAAGGGAATAGCTATAAGATTAAATCAAGCTTGTAATCAAGCAATTATTGATGGATATGATTTTTTATTAACAATGGATCAAGATTCTTCTTTTAGTGAGGACAATTTAGACCATTATTTTAACCTAGTTTCAAATTATTATGATATAGATAGTGTAGCCCAATTTGGTATTGAATATTTGGAACAAAAATCATGTTCAAATGAAAAACGAATTCAAAACACTGAAAATTATGCTCTAATTACTTCTGCATCAATACTTGTTTTAAGAAATTATAAAAAAACGGAGGCATTTGATGAAAATTTATTTATTGATGGAGTAGATTTTGATTACTGCTTATCAGCAAAAAAAAATGGGTTAAAATGTATTTTATTTGAAAATTTATTTTTTAATCATACTGTTGGAGCAAAAATCAAAAGAAGATCTATAAAAACATTATATCTTTTAAAAAAAGAAAAATACCTTTGTTCTCCTATAAGAATATATTATCTGGTTCGTAATACCTTGTATTTAAAATCAAAATGGGAAACCTTATTTCCTGATTACATATCAAAATTAGTGAAGGCCAACGAATCATCTGTAAATACTAACAGAAATTATTCATATAACATTTTTGAATTTTATAAATTCAAAAGAAAAGCCGTCTCAGATTTCAAAAACAAAAAAATGGGTAAAATAGATTCTTAATTCTTATCAATTAAAAACTCTTTATTTTCATTTTCCTTAAAATCAAAATATAAAACGATGGACATCAATCAAGAAATACTCAACGCTTTCGAAATTATAAAAGAAGGTGGAATCATTCTCTATCCTACTGATACCGTTTGGGGAATTGGATGTGATGCAACAAATCCTGAAGCTGTTGCTAAAATTTACAAACTCAAACAAAGAGCCGAAAAACAAAGTATGATTTGCCTAATGAATGGCGAAAAAATGATTTATAATGTATTCAAAGAAATTCCAGAAGTAGCTTGGCAAATCATGGATTTTTCTGAAAATCCAACTACATTAGTTTTAGACAAACCTCGAAATGTGGCTCCCAATTTAATCGCTCCAGACAATACCTTGGGCATTCGACTAGTCAAAGAACCTTTTTGTTTCAAATTGATGGAACGCATGAAAAAACCTTTGGTTTCCACATCAGCAAATATCTCTGGTCAACCTACCCCAAAAAGTTTTAAAGAAATTAATCCCGAAATTATAAAAGGCGTGGACTATGTTGTAAATTTGCACCGCGATAAAATTGCCGGTAAACCATCTACAATTATTAAATTAACTAATGATTCTCAGGTTAAAGTGATTCGTAAATAATTAGTCTAGCCACGAATTCACTAATTTTATTATAACATATAGAAAAATTTAATGACACAAATTATTCACAAGGCTGAAAGTTTTAAAATTATGGGAATTCTATTTGATGTTCATAATAATTTAGGTGGTGGTTTTTCAGAGATTGTATACAAAGATGCAATTGAATATGAATTTAAAAAACATAACATTCCCTTTGAAAGAGAAAAAGAATATAATGTTCACTATAAAGACATTATTTTAAACCATAAGTTTTATGCAGATTTTGTGATATATGACACAATTATTTTAGAGTTAAAATCGTGTGAAAAATTAGACTCAAAACACATTTCACAATGTATTAATTACTTAAAAGTTTCAACAAACAAATTAGCAATTTTAGCCAATTTCAACAATAAATCTCTTGAATACAAAAGAATTGTTTTGTAAAAACAAGAACAAAATTTGTGCCGTATGAAAACAACAAAATTATCAAAATTTAATTCGTGAATTCGTGGCAAATAAGATATGAACTACAAAGAAGCCTTAAATAATAAAATATTCGAAGTTATTTCGAAAGCCTCCCAAGAACTTAATGTAGAAAGCTATGTAATTGGCGGTTTTGTGCGCGACTTGCTTTTAAAAAGAGATTTTAAAAAAGACATTGATATTGTTGCCGTTGGCAGCGGAATCGAATTGGCCTTAAAAGTATCTGAATTATTGCCCAAAAAACCAAAGGTTCAAGTTTTTAAGACTTATGGAACGGCTATGTTGCGTTTTGAAGATACCGAAATTGAATTTGTGGGCGCCCGAAAAGAGTCCTACACTCTTGACAGCAGAAACCCTGTTGTAGAAAACGGAACTCTAGAAGATGATCAAAATCGCAGAGATTTTACGATAAATGCTTTGGCTTTATCATTAAATTCCAATAATTTTGGTGCTCTCTCTGATCCTTTCAATGGTATTTCCGACTTGGAAAACAAAATTATAAAAACGCCTCTCGAACCAGACATCACTTTTTCAGATGATCCTTTGCGTATGCTTAGAGGAATTCGATTTGCAACCCAATTGGGTTTTGAAATAGACAAAGATTCTTTAGATTCCATTACTAAAAATGCCGAACGCATCAAAATCATCTCTGGAGAACGAATCGTAGATGAATTGAATAAAATTCTTTCAACCGATAAACCTTCCGTTGGATTTTTATTATTGTTCAAAACAGGCCTTTTGGATATTATCCTTCCCGAATTGACTGCTTTAAACCAAGTGGAAGAAATTGAAGGTCATACGCACAAAAATAATTTTTACCATACTCTCGAAGTCGTGGATAACATTTGTCCCAATACCGATGACGTCTGGCTACGTTGGTCTGCGTTGTTACATGATATCGGAAAAGCACCAACCAAACGCTTTAACAAAAAACAAGGTTGGACGTTCCACGGACATGAATTTCTTGGCGGAAAAATGGCCAAAAAAATATTTGAGCGCTTGCACATGCCCTTAAACCACAAAATGAAGTTTGTTCAAAAAATGGTTATTATGAGTTCCCGACCAATTGTTTTGGCTCAAGATCTTGTTACTGACTCTGCAGTTCGCCGTTTGGTTTTTGATGCTGGTGAAGATGTAGAAAACTTAATGACACTTTGTGAGGCTGATATCACCACCAAAAACCCGAATAAATTCAAGAAATACCACAGTAATTTTGAAATTGTTCGCAAGAAAATTGTGGAAGTCGAAGAACGCGATCATGTGCGTAATTTTCAACCCCCTATTTCTGGAGAAGAAATCATGGCAATCTTCAATTTGAAACCTTCTCGTGAAATTGGAGTGCTGAAAGAAGCTGTGAAAGAAGCAATAATGGAAGGAGATATTCCGAATGAATATCAAGCTGCTTATGATTTTGTACTAAAGCGCGGAGAAAAATTAGGTTTAAAGAAAGTTTAAGTTTTGTTTACTCTTCACAATTTAAAAAATTCTTAATTTTATAAAAATTTAAATTATGAAATCGCCATGACGTCGTTTGTCTCAAACACTAATAAAGATCTGGCGATACCATATCTCCAAAATTTAAATATTTTCTATATATGAATACAGCCGAATTAAAATCACAATTGATAGCACAAATTATGGCGACTGATGACCATCATTTACTATTAAAAATCAATACTTTATTGAATTGTAAAATGTACAATGAAGTAGATAAGTGTCTTTCATCCGTTAATGAACCTGTTTTACAATTTGAAAGTGTCCGAATTTTTTCAGAAGAAGAACAACGAAAAATAAATCTTGCATTAGAACAATACAATAACGGCGAATGCATATCTGACGAGGAAGCACAAAAAGAAATCCAAGCATGGTTAGAAGATTAATTTGGTCTATTGAAGCTTGAGAAATTCAAGGAAAAATATTTTTGACTACTGGAATAATAGAAATAAATCAAAAGTCTATAGTGTAAAACTAAACTTACTTTTAAATAGTGATTTGAAAATCATCACCCAACTTCCTGAACTTGGAAAACCAACTTTTCAAGAAAATACAAAATTTATAATTGTAAGTCATTTTGAAATTATTTATAAAATAACCCCGAATGAAATTGTTGTCTTAGACATCTGGGACACCAGACAAAATCCCCAAAATTTTCCAATAAAATAAAAATGAAAAACAACAAATCCGTAATTATCTGGCTTCTATCTGGTTGCTTTTTAGTGTTTGTAATGGTTGTAGTGGGTGGTATCACCCGATTGACCAATTCTGGTTTATCGATGACAGACTGGCATCTTGTTACCGATACACTTCCTCCACTAACCGATGCCAAATGGCAAGAAGCATTCAAACAATACAAACAATTTCCAGAATACCAAAAAATCAATATTCACAATGATTTTACACTTTCAGATTATAAATTTATCTATTTCTGGGAATGGTTTCACCGTTTTATTGGAAGAATAATTGGACTGGTTTTTATCATCCCTTTCTTTTATTTCTTAGCTAAAAAGAAAATCGACAAAGCCACATTAAACAAATGTTTTGTTTTGTTAGGAATGGGCGCTTTACAAGGTTTTTTTGGTTGGTTTATGGTTAGGAGTGGTTTAATAGACAATCCAGATGTAAGTCACTTTCGTCTTTCATTGCATCTTACCTTTGCCTTTATCACTTTTGCTTATACCCTTTGGGTGGCACTAGATTTAATCTATCCTGAAAAGAAAGCAGCAATTATTCCTTTGCAAAAAATAGCTCGATTCGCATTAGTCTTTTTGCTATTGCAAATTATATATGGTGGTTTTGTTGCGGGACTAAATGCAGGTCTAATTCACAACCATTGGCCTATGATGAGTGATGGACAATTCATTCATGACAGTGTATTCATCGAACAAAAAACACTTTTATTAAATCTGACCGAAGGTAAAAGTGGTGTGCAACTGGTTCATAGAACACTCGCTTATGTTGTCGTGGGGTTGATTTTATTTTTATACTTCAAAAGCAAAAAATTCAACATTTCAATTCAGCAAAAGAATGGGTTAAACGCATTAGTAGTAATCGTTTTTCTTCAATTTACTTTGGGTGTATTTACATTACTGTACAGCGTACCGCTTTGGCTTGGTTTGACCCATCAAATTGTTGCGTTCTTTCTATTAACAGCAATGACTTACACTTTGCATCGTTTGAGCAAATAACATATGATATTGCAGCTAAAAATCGCTTTTAGAAACAGTTTCTTCAAAGAAAATATTCAGTTTCTAAAAGCGATTTTGCTATTTTTAACTACTGTTTACGATTCAAATACTTAAAATAGACTTACTTTTGTAGTCCGACTATATTGTCACATCCTGTTCTTTCATCTATTAAAATGTCTAAACTTGCTGCTCAAAATCAATTCCTTGATTTATCCGATTACGGTAGACCGCTTGCCAAAATATTTGCCAATCAATTAAAAAACACTCGTTTTACACCCATTCACGTAACACTGCTTTTTGGCATTTCTGGTCTGATTGCTATCTTTTGTATTTTACAAAACCACTATTTTTTTGCCTCATTTTTCATCATTTTAAAATCGATAATTGATGCCGCAGATGGTGAATTATCTCGCATCAAAAACACCCCATCATACACCGGAAGATACCTCGATAGTGTGTTTGATATTATACTCAATTTTTTGATTTTGATGACTATTTGCTATGTTTCAAAAACCACTTTTGGGTTTACTCTTTTGGCTTTTATTGGCATACAATTGCAAGGTACTTTATACAATTATTACTATGTAATTTTGAGAAATAATTCGGCAGGTGGTGATAGAACTAGTCAAATTTTCGAAAACAAATCTCCCAGAGCTTTACCAGGGGAAAGTCAAAAATCAGTAGATATTTTGTTTATGATTTACACGATTGTTTATGGCGTTTTTGATAAAATAATTCACAGTTTGGACAAAGATGCCTACAAAGTAAAAACATTCCCAAATTGGTTTATGACGTTACTTTCTGTTTATGGATTGGGTTTTCAATTGTTGATTATGGCCATTATGTTACCTATGAATTGGATAGAATACATTGTTCCGTTTTTCATCGTTTACACTTCGCTTCTTTTTGTGTTAATAGGCATTAGAAAAGCGTTTATCAAGGCTTAAAATCGTCATAATCAAAATCTATAACAAGTATCTAAAATACATAAATTCAGTATTTTAAAACAACTAACCTCAATAATTACAGAAAGTTATTTTTAACCAATCCAATTTTTAAAATCTGTCACCTTTTCTCTACTTACAACTACCTCATCTTCTTTATATGTAGGCAAAATAATCTTTAATCTGGAGTTGCTGTACACTACAATTTCCTTAATGGCTTGGAGTGAAATGATAAATTTTCTACTGATTCGGTAAAAAGCTGCAGTATCAATTTCCTGTTCCAAAACTTCTAAAGTACTGTCAATTAAATAATTTCTATTGTCAAAAGTGTGAATATAAGTGCCTTTATTTTCACTAAAAAAACATTCGATTTCATCAGTCGAAATCACTTTCAGATGCTGCCCTATTTTGACAGTAAATCTTTTTTTGAATGTTTTTTCAAAAGGGTTTGAAAGCATCTTTCGGATTTGTTCAAAATCCAATTGCATCGTTTCATTTCCATTTTTAGGAATCTGAAAATGATCTTTAAATTTCAAAACTGACACTTCCAAATCATCTTCATCAATAGGTTTTAGCAGGTAATCGATGCTATTTAATTTGAAAGCTTTTAATGCATATTCATCGTAAGCAGTTGTAAAAATAACAGCGCTTTTGATGTCAATTTTTTCGAAGATTTCAAAGGATAATCCATCCGATAATTGGATGTCTAAAAAGATCAAATCAGGATGCTCATTTTTCGAAAACCAGTCCAAAGCTTCTTCAACAGAATGAAGCATCACTCCTACTGAAATATTTATTTTTTCGAGTTTGCGCTGCAACAATCTTGCTGCTGGTTTTTCGTCTTCTATTATTATTGTGGTCATTTTTTAAGGTTAGAAATTAGAATATAGAAATTAGAATATAGATAAGATGTTATCTGGAAAGTTGAACACTGAACACTAAATTACTGAACACTGAACACTTCTTTTTCACTCCCATTTTTGATTTTTATCCTTATCCATAAACTCCTTTATTTTCTTTTCTTCCCAATCGGAGCCAAAAAATAAATCTCTACCAAAAACAGATAATCCATGGGCCAACAAACCTATTCCCCAAAACAAAGCCGTCGAAAAAGTTTCCCATCTAATAAAGATTTCACTTCCCAATTCACTGCTATTGTACGTAGAAACAATATTAAAAGTATTTACAAGTACATAAACCAATACGTGGATATAAAACCCTTTGACTCTTTTTACTCTTTTATAAGCCAACTCATATTTTGTATCTGGATTAAAATTTTCGTCCTGAAAATTTTCAAATAACTGTTTTCTATATCTTCTCATTTTGTGTGTTTTTATTATTAAGTAGAGACTAAGATTCAAGGGTACTAAGTCGCTAAGATTTAAAAAAACTTAAAATCTCAGCGTCTTAGTATTTTTAAATACTCACTCCCATGTTCTTTTTGATTGCTCTTCTTTTTCCATGAATTCCTTCACTTTTCGTTCTTCCCAATCTTTGCTAAAGAAAGGCATATAGTTAAACACTTTTAAACCGTGAAAAACTACTCCTATTCCCCACCATAATAAAGGCCAAAAGAACCATAAATACTGAGGTGATGTTACTAAATTTAACACTATTAAAAAACAGTTTACAACAATATAAGAAATTAGATTCCCATAAAATCCTTTTATCTCTTCTACCCTTTTTCTTGCTTTAAAATAGCGTTCCTCTTCTGTATATTGATTTTCCATAATTGACGATTTCATTTTTAATAGAATCCTATTTCCAGCTCTGCTTATTGTCTTGTTTGCTCAAAATTTCCTGTATTTTTCTTTCTTCCCAATTGCTGCTATACCCAAATACCTTGAAGGCATGCATCACTAATCCAAATCCCCAACCGCCTGCTGAAAACCAAAACCAATGAAATTGTGGCATATAAGTAAGATTTACAAATATCAAAATTGGGATCACACAACAATAGGAAATCAGATTTCCATAAAAGCCCCTTAATTCTTCTACTCTCTTTTTGGCTCGATAGTAAGCACCATTCTCGTTGTATTTTAAAGTTGTTTCCATTACACTAATTTGTTTAGTTAAAATAGGAATCTTAACCGTAAACGTTTTTTCATTTTGTTCAATCAACACTTTTCTGTTGGTAATAATTCCATACCGATCTACAATATTTTGCAAGCCTACGCCTTGACGACTTTGAATTACTTCCTTTTTTTGAAAATCATTTTGAATCGCAAGATAATCGCCTTCAATAAATATTCTAATATGCAATGGTCTTTGTTCGCTGACCACATTGTGTTTTACTGTGTTTTCCAATAACAATTGTAAAGAAAGCGGTACTACTTTGGCGTCTGGAATTATTGTTGTTTCCGGCAATTCGTAAAATAAGCTGTTCTCGAAACGCATTTTCAACAAATTCATATAGGTTTTGGCAAAAGATAATTCTTCTTCAACCGAAACCAATTCTTTGTCTTTTTGTTCCAATACATAACGATATATTTTAGACAAAGAAGTGGTAAAACGTTGTGCATTTTCTGGATTTTCTTCGATCAATGAACTCAACACATTCAAGCTATTGAAAAGAAAGTGAGGGTCGATTTGGTTTTTTAAAGTTTCAAACTTGGCATTGGCCGTTCCTGCGATAATTCTTTGATGAATAACCTCCGATTTTGAGGCTTGTTTCCAATTCAGCATAAAACTTCGAGCATGAATAAAAACAGAAACGCCCAGAGACAAAATGATATAAAAAAGGTGAATCCACAACATTTTTTCGCTAAAAAACTGACTTACTGGTATTTTTTGGAATACTATAAAAATGACATAATTAATACCTAATACTACAGGAATGGTATATAAAATAGTGGCTATGATTCCAAAAAAAACTCTCAAATTGGTTTGTTCCAACCAATCCCATTTTTTATCTAAGAGCATATTTATTAAACCATTACCAAATCCCAATCCAAAAGAATACATTGAACTCACCAAAAAGGAGGAAGAAATGTTTTCAAAACTCAACTCGTTTCCAAATAAAACAGTAGAAATTAGAGTAAAAATCAAAGCAATTTTCAAACAAGTTAAAGCTCCTCTTCTTAATTCTGAAAATGTATGTATTCTTTGATTTTCCATTTTATAAATTTAACCTGATTATTTACAATTTTTCTGAGCTTCCAAAGCTCTGTCCAATCCCCATTTTGGAGAGAAAGGTGTTTGGGGTTTAAAAGTAGCAAAAAGTCCAATAGCTTTATCAACTTCTTGACATAAAGGTTTAGTATCAACTCCTGTCCATTTTGCACCTCCTAACTGATAATCTGCTTCACCAAAAACGGCTCTTGGATTATTCGGTTCTAAAGCTTTGGCTTTGGCGTAAGCTTCCATTACTTTGGCCGAATATTTCATTCCGTTTGTCATCGGATCAGCAACGACCCAAGCAGTGTAAATCATGGCCTGCATAATGTACAGTTCAGCGTTGTTTTGGTCTTTTATCATTTCGATATCCAAGGCATTCTGAGCTTTGTTAAGTAATGCATTTACTTGTGTTTTATCCTGAATTGCAAAAGAACTGGTTGTATTTACAAGTGCCACATAATAATTAGGCAACCAACTGGTTTTATCTGCAGCGGCAATACGTTCAAACATATCAGAAGCTTCTGTGTTTTTGCCTTCTTTCCAAAGTTGAAAAGCTTTTCCCATTCCTTGTTCAAATTGCCCTTGAGCTGAACTTATTACAGCTACAAATAATGCGATAGTGGTGATAATTTTTTTCATTTTGATTAATTTTTAATTGGTTAATTTTTAAGACTATATTCTAAAATAAGCAAACATTTAATTTCAAACATATAAGTCATTTAAGCATAAAAATAGTTAGTTTCTCAAACAGGGGTTAAAAGTCAATATAAGTTTAAAAAAATGTAGGCTAATTGATTTTGCTTAAATGAACTTTCAGTTTTACTTAATTTTATTCAAGAATTAAAAACTTCCATGACTTATCTGTTTTAATATTGTATTAGGCTAAATGCTGTTATTTGTTGAGTTAAACGATTATTAATTATTGAATTTGATATCTATTTTTAAATCTTTGTTGATATTGAATTTGGCATCTTCATAAGCAGGAGGTCCCATAAATCCTTTGGCATTGTTTGAGCAGGCAAAATCTTCAGAAGGTATTCCCATTATATTTTTATCTAAAATACCATTGCTGTTTTCATCTTGATAAGTAGATATTCCATATTCTCCTTTTGGTATACCAACAAAAGTTACTATAGCAATGTTATTTTTAATTTCAGAAGTAATGCTTTTGTAAATTGTTTTCAAAAACGTTCCTTCTGAATTGTACAACCCTACCTTTACCATTCCTGTATTGTTTTTTAAACCCGAAACAGCAACTGTAAGATTAACATTTTGAGCAGACATTAGACTACAAATAAAGAAAGCGATTATGGTGATAATTTTTAACATGGTATTTGATTTTTAGTTGTGATTAAATTGTGATTGAAACTCTTATTGTTATTGATTTAATTCTTGAACAAATTTATATTGATTGTCACGCTTTTAAAATTTAATGATACTGAACTGTCAATTTTGATGGATGAATTGTTTCTTTTGAAGTTTCTGAGCTTCTGAGTCACTAAGATTCTAAGAATTATAAAAAAAAACCTCATCTACAACACTTAAACTTTTAAACAATTAAACCTTTAAACACTTAGTAACTTAGAAACTCTTCTCTACAAATTCTTCAACTGATTGTCGTTTTTATTTTTGCTAATGGTCCAAAAGAAACCGACAAAGAAAAATCGGTCCGCTGCTGGTTTGATGGCACTTCTTCTGTATTCTCCATTCATATCTGGTTTAACCGCATAATTATATCCATACACATTATTGGCTCCTAAAACATTGGAAACCGAGAAATACAAAATCTTTTGAGTAGTCAATAAATAAGCCCAGTTGAAACTCAAATCGTTGTAGGATTTTGTTTGACCGTGCATAAATTGCGTTTCATTTGGATTGTTGTACGGTCTGCCGGTACTGAAAGAATTGGTGAAACCTACTTGTGATTTCCAATCATTAATCCAATATTTGGTCACAATTGATAAGCTATTGTTGGGAACAAAATTGGGAGTGACTTGTGTTGGGTAATTTTTGTACAAACGCTCGGTATCGATATAAGAATAGGAAACCCAATATTCTAAATTCTTAATCGTTTTACCGTCTCTCCAAAACAAATCCAACCCTTTGGCGTAGCCTGTTCCATCATTAGTAAATATCGAATTATAAGCAATTGTAGGGCTATCAAATCGAACCAAATTACTGTAATCTTTATAATAGGCTTCGGCTCTCAATGTGCGTCCATCTTTGCTGTATTGGTAATTCAGGATATAATGAGACGCTTTTTCGCTTTCAAATTGGTTGTTCTTCGAAAACTTGATATAATCGACACTTGGCGTTTGGGAAAAATCACCATACGCAAAGGACAACTGGCTAAATTTTGCCATTTTGTAAGCAAACGAAATTCTGGGAGAAATAAAATTGTCATTTGTCAAATCATTCATGGAAGCGCGAACTCCTACTTTGGCTGCCAATTTTTTGGAAAAGAAAATATCAGCTTCTGTGTATAAAGCCCCAATGGTGTTTTGATAACCATAATCAAATGTATTTCCTGCATTTTGAGTAAAGTCCTCGTTATATTTTGTTATAAAATAATCGGCTCCAAAAGACAATTTAAAACGATTTGAGATGTTTTTCTTTAATTTCAACTTCACATTCACAGCGTTTTCTACATTTCCCAAATCATCCAAATCTATAGCAGTTTTAACTTGATTATAACCATAGCTAAAGCCGGCGGTAATATTCCAATTGGTTCCAAAATAACCGCTATACGAGGAATTAAAGTATAAATTTTGATTTTTGGAATCGACAGTGATTTTGTCAATTGAATTTATATTTTCTTGTTTAATTATAAATTTTGAAGCATCAAAAGCGGCATACATTTTAAAAATTCCTCTTTCAAAATTGTATCGGTACACCATTTCTCCGGACAATGCTTGTGGTGCACTTTTCCACTCTACGTCTTGTGGAATCAGCGCTTGATATGGGGACAAATTGATATACGAAGTATTGATACTAAAAGAACTCTTTTTCCATTTCTGTGTATTACCAACGCCAACGCCAACGGTCATTAAAGAAATTTCTGTTTTGGCTTGATCGGGTTCGTCTATGGTATTCAAAAGTAAAACACTAGACAAAGCATCTCCATATTCGGCAGAATAGCCCCCTGTAGAAAACGAAATACCACTGAAAAGAAAAGGCGAAAAACGGCTTCGAGTAGGCAGATTATTGGCTGTTGCTCCATAAGGCTGTGGTACTCGCATGCCATCAACATACGTTTGAGTTTCATTGGCCTCGCCACCGCGAACAAACAATCTTCCGTCCTCGCCTACCGTTTGCGTTCCAGGCAACGTTTGCAAAGCGGCCACTATATTTCCTGCAGAACCGGCTGTGGTTACTATATCTAATGGTTTTAAAACCGAAACTCTAGCTTTACTCCCTGAATCCAAAGAACCTGCTGTAATTATTACCGCATCAAGTGCATTAACATTATCCCTGAGTTTGATGGTTTGATTTTTAAAATTTGAAACATCTATCGCTGTGTTGGAAGTCTCATAAATTAACGAGCTTGCAACCAAATTTTGATTTCCTGTAGTAGTTGTAGTAAACGAAAAAGCACCATTTTCAGAAGTAGAAACACCATCATAACTGCCTTCAATATAAACATTGGCACCAGCGATTGGGATTCCTTTTTCATTAACAATTTTACCAGAAATGATAGTTTGTGAAAAAAGGGTAAAACTGAATAAAGTAACGAGGATTAAAAAAAAAGTTTTCATAATGGTTTTTTATAATGATTTTGATGAGACAAATGTCATTCAGAAAAAAAAGAATATGAAATTGTTTTGACCCAGTTGCGGAAAATTGAGGATGAGTTGTAAAACTTCTGTATTAATTTTGTTTTCAGACCAAACTCAATTCCTTTTTTATAAAATAACCCGTTGGGTGTAATTAAATTGTTTGATTTTTAATATTGTTTATTGGTCTATCAAAGATGAATTTATTGACATATTGAACCAATGTTAATGCTGTTATTTTTGCTAAAATTCTTGTTTTAAATCCTTCAAAAGTTTTTGCATAATTGTTTCTAATTCTGAACTGGTCGCATAGTTGTGAAAATAATGTTTCAATTCTTTTTCTTGATTTTCTAAAGATATAAGGTTGTGGTTTATAATCTTTTTGATTAGCTCTTTTGGGTGTTTCTAATTTTATATTAACCGTTTGAAACAAATCTAATTGAATGCTTTGAGATAAGTACCCTCTATCACCAAGCACTACACAATCAGACATTTGTTGTTTTATATTTTTCAAAAAATGAACATCATGAACTTCTGCTTTTGTAATATCCAATGAATGGAAAATTCCATTTATAGAACAAACTCCATGCAATTTATATCCGTAAAACCAGTTGTTTTGAGAAGCGCAAAACCCTTTTGAAGGAGCTGTTTCAAACTCATTTTTACAGATTTTAATCCTCCTATGACGTGCAAATTTGCAAATCTCCAACGGCATACTATCCACGATGAAATAATCTTCAAATTCTAAAAACCGAGATGCTAATTTTGTTCTTACTTCTTCTAAAAAGAAAAACAATTTTCGCCTTCGTTTATTGAACTGACTTCGCTCAATTAAATTAGGTATTTCTTGCTTATTAATCTCTTTAAATAAAGAATTTTCACTATCAATAGACATGAATTCAGCCGTCAAACTTAACGCAACTACTTCTAAATCAGACATTTTTTGTTTTCTGCCGACATCTGATTTATTCTCTAATTTACAATTCAAAGAACTTATAACTTCTAAAACTCTAAAATAATTTTTTACTATATTTGACATAGATATTGGTTTGTTTGGCGACTTCAAGATACTGAATTTCAGTATCTTGACCAATATCTAATCAATTTATTTTACTGCAAATAATTACACCCAACGGGTTAAAATAATAAAAAATCCATTTCTATTTCATTCCGCTCAACTGTACTATTTTTATTCTAATAAATTTCTTTTGATAAATTTCAAAAAACATTTTACAATTGATTAATTTATCAAATTTTAGTACTAATTTTCGAGAATAAATTTTAATTTTTAACAATGAAAAAAATAGTACTGTTATTATTATTGGTTTCTTTTCCAATATTTGCTCAAATCAATTTTGAAAGTGGTTATTTCACAAACAACAACAATAGTAAGACAGAATGTTTGATTCGCAATATAGGTTGGTATAAAAATCCAACTGGAATTGAATATAAATGGAATGAAAATGATGTTTCAAAAACAGCATCAATTTCAGAAATTAAGGAATTTAGCATTGGTAATAGCAGCAAATACAAGCGTTTTAAATTAAAAATTGACCGATCTACAAGTGACATTAACCAATTGAGTTATGATCGAAATCCAATTTACACTGAAGAAACATTGCTGCTAAAAGTCTTGGTAGAAGGAGAAGTAAATCTTTATGAATATCAAGATGTAAACTTAGTTCGTTTTTTTATGAGTACCGGAAATCATGAAACCGCAGAACAGCTAGTTTTTAAAGAATACAAAACTGAAGGTTCTACAGAGATTAATGAGAATAACTTTTACAAACAGCAATTACTAAATAATTTAAAATCATCTAAATTAAATCTTAATGATTTTAAAGTCATTACATATAAGAAACAGGAACTTATCAATTTATTTTTAAAATTCAATACTTCCAAAGAAACCAAAACAACAACCTTTGAATCAAAAAAGGACCAATCTAGTGTAAACTTTAAAGTGATTGCTGGAGTAAATGCCACATTTCTTGATTTTGGAAACAACATTAGCAGTACGGCGGATTATACTTTTAAAACCAAATCAGTATTTACAATTGGTTTCGAAGTGGAAAACATTTTTCCTTTTAACCAAAACAAATGGTCCCTATTTACAAACCCTAATTTTCAGTCTTATAAAAAAACCGAATTAAACACTAAAAACCAGTCAATTGAAGCAAATTATAAGTTTATAGAATTGCCTTTGGGTGTTCGCTATTTTATGTTTTTAAATAATAAATCACAATTATTTATTGATGCTGGAGTCGCTTTTTCAATTACTTCAAAATCCAATCTTCGATATTCAGGTCAGGTTCTAGATATTTCCAATTCTACAAATGTATTCACGGGTGTCGGTTTCAAAAGTGGCCGATATGGCATAGAATTACGATACAATTTGAGCAAAGGGGTTTTAGGTGAATATCAAAGTTGGAATTCGAATTATAGCTCAATCGGAATTCTATTAGGTTATAAAATCCTTTAACCATATTAATTAACCCGTTGGGTGCCATTATTTTTTACCACATAGAAACCAATGTCATTTCCTTAAGAGTGGGTTTTGTCATTCCGACGAAAGAGGAATCACATTATGTGTTCCTGAAATGTGATTTCTCCCGCTGGTCGAAATGACAAACTAAACGAATTTGGTCTGAGAGCTCCTTAAGGAAACGACATTGACATAGAAACATAGAATTTATAGTTTTTGAAAGAAAGAAATAGACGTTTTACTATTCACATAGGTATTATGTGGTTAATTTTTTTATTTTATTAGAATTTCATCCAACGGGTTATATTAATTTTTAGCTCCATAATATAGATCTAGAATTAAATTTTAGAAAGTTAAATTAACCGTTCTGAAATCAAAAATGGTAGTCGCTTTTAATTTTAAATAATGGTTTGCAAAAAATTTAAAATTAAAGGCGATTTACATAATGTTTTTTTTTTATAATACTGATAATCAATATTAAAACCACTTATAATTCGTAACTTTGGTTGTATTCAATACAAAAATCATAAACTAAAGAAATTTCACATTAGTAAGCATCAATGGTATACTAGAAAATGCCCCCCTTTTCATATTCCATAAAAAATGATTTTGAATTCTATTGGGTAAAATGTCTAAAATAAAAACGAAGTATTATTACTTTTTAGAATAAATTCTAATGAACGATGATCTATACACCATGGTCTATCTAATAAGTATCATTATTTTCAACAGGATTAAAAATTCGAAAAACATTTTATTTTTCTGTTGCTTTGATTCAAAAAAATATTACACCTTATTCCTGCTCTTTTTATCGATACTATCATTTTCCCAAAGAATTGATAACACGGCCTCATTTAGAGAAATAAAAAGCAATTATTATTTTCGTTATTATTTTGACAATGACTTTTTCGCAAACACCGATTATTATTATACCCAAGGACATGATTTTGAATTGGTAAGTCCAAAACTGATAAAAAATCCGATTAATAAGTTATTTTTAAAACTGAAAAACAGCGAACAAAAATATGGACTGTCATTTGAACAAATAGGGTTTACACCAACAAGCCTAAAACGGGATGAAATTCTTTACAACAATAGACCTTATGCTGCAGTGATTATGCTTAAACCTTTTTTAATTTCGACTGATACCATCCATAAAACGACTTTATCTTCTACCTTAAGTTTTGGCGTTATTGGTCCCTTTGCTTCAGGAAAAGAAATTCAAACGGTAATTCATAAATGGATTGGAGCGCAAAATCCGTTAGGTTGGCAATACCAAATCAAGAATGATGTAGTATTAAATTATGAAATCGCACATGAAAAGCAATTGCTTCGGCTAAATAATTACTTTGCAATAAATTCTAACGCAAAACTTCGATTGGGCACAATGAATACTAATATTTCTGGAGGTTTAACAACTACTTTTGGCAAAATAAATTCCCCTTTTATTTCGTTAAAAAACAAAAATAAATTTCAACTCTATGGCTATTGGCAAGGTCTTATTACAGCGGTTGGATATGATGCCAGTTTGCAAGGCGGTCTATTTAATAACAATAGTCCTTATGTAATTACGGATCAAAATATGGAAAGATTTACTTTTCAAAAAAATTTCGGGATCGTTTTGCATTCCAAAACATTCTACCTCGAATATTATCGTACCGATCTTTCAAAGGAATTTAAAACAGGAAGAGTTCATAGTTGGGGTGGATTTAGAGTTGGATTTACCTTATAAATTATCAAATACTAATTTAACAACAATAAAGCACAAAAATGATACATTTAAACAAAGTACACCATATTGCCTTAATATGCACAGATTATACAAAATCAAAACAGTTTTATATTGGTATTTTAGGATTGACTATCATTCAAGAAATCTACCGCGAAGAACGAGATTCCTATAAACTGGATTTGGCTCTCAACGGAAACTTTATACTTGAATTATTTTCATTCCCAAATCCTCCAAAACGAGTAACAAGTCCAGAAGCAGCAGGATTACGACATTTAGCATTTGAAGTAAATAATATTCAAGAAACAAGAAAACACATTCTAGAACAAGGCTGCATTGCAGAAGATATTCGAATTGATGAATATACCCAAAAGAAATTTTTCTTCACCGCCGACCCAGATGACTTACCTATAGAGTTTTACGAAAATTGATAAAATCTTTTCAACAAATACCTATTCGAAAATTTGAAATGAGCATCGCAATGAATTTGAAACAAATAGCATTGATGATATGCAAATTGCATATGACCAATAAAAAAACAATAAATATCAACATATAAAATCTAAAATTAAACTTTACATTTGCTCTTTCAATAAAAACAACGATTATGGTTTATAAATTCAGAGTTATTCTAGATGCCGAGGAAGACATTTTTAGAGACATAGCAATACTTGCGGAAGACACTTTAGAAGATTTACACAATGCTATTTTCAATTCTTTTGGATTTGACGGAATGGAAGTTGCTTCTTTCTATACATGTGATGAAACTTGGAATCAAGAAGATGAAATTTCCATGTTTGACACAGGAGATGTTCCTGGCGAACAAAAAATCATGAGTGATTATCAATTATCAGACCTATTAGACGAAGAAAATACTAAAATCATATATGTTTATGATTTTATCAACATGTGGACTTTCCTAGTAGAATTGGCTGCTATTGAAGAGCAAATTGTAGGTCAAACCTATCCTGAAACTATATTTTCGCATGGTGAAATGCCTGATGAAGCTACCGAGAAAAATTTTGAAGCTGATATGCACGACGATATCTATGGCGAATTTGAAGACGATTTAGACGAAGACGATTTAGACATGTTCGAAGGAGACGATAGTTTTGAAGACTATGGTTTTGAGGAGAATTGGAATTAGTAGCCCCCTAGCCCCCGAAGGGGGAACCAAATTGAGATTTCAAAAAAGCAATTAACAACACAAACTGTCCAGTGCCTAGCACCTCCCTTTTGGGGAGGACGGGAGGGGCTTATACAAATGATCAACCTATACAACACGCACATCGAAACGCTATCCATACACCGTGTGGGAAACATGAGTCGTAACGAACCTCTTTTTTTATCGGAAGAACCATTTAAACTAAATGACGAAATTGTTCCGTTGATGAAAGAATTTTTCTTTAAACCATTTAAAGAAAAAGAAGAAAACTACTTTCAATTTGCGCATGAAGTAGATTTAGACTACAATGACATGTTTAAATATGCAACAGAGATTTTCAATAATCCAAGTAGTTTGCATGAGGCTTCAAAAAAAATAACCAAACATTTATTTGAGCAATCGAATCATCCTCATATTAAAAATGGCGAAGTATATGTAACGTATTTGACCAATTTAAGTATTGACAATAACGTTGTGGATGCTATCGGGATTTTCAAAAGTGAAATTCAATCTGATTTTTTACAGTTTGAGGAAAAAGGAACGCAATTGGAAATGATTTTACAGCATGGAGTAAGTTTAAATAAACTAGATAAAGGCTGTTTGATTTTTAATTATAAAAAAGAAGAAGGATACAAAATCCTTTCAGTAGACAGCAATCGTTATGATGCTAGATATTGGTTAGAGCACTTCTTGTCTGTGGATGCTTTTGAAGATGAAAATTTTATCACTAAGAAATACTTGAAATTCTGTCAAGGATTTGCCAAAGATGTAGTTTTCCCTGCTGAAGACAAAAAAGAAGAGGTGATGTTCATGAACCGTTCTGTGAATTATTTTGCAAAAAACGATCAATTTGAGGAAACTAATTTCTTGAATGAAGTTTTGGACAATCCTGATTTGATTCCAGAATTCAAAAATTATAAAGTTGATAAAGGCGAAAAATACAGTATCGAGGACGTAACCTCTTTTCCAATTGCCAATGCAGCGGTAAGTGATGCCAGAAAGTCAATTAAAAATGTTATCAATCTTGATACGCACATCCAAATAAAAATGGATTTCATTAATCCCGAAAGTGCAGAGAAGTTTGTAGAAAAAGGATGGGATGAAGAAAAACAAATGTATTATTACTTAGTCTATTTCAACAAAGAAGAGAAATCATAAGCAAACCAAAAATAAAATTATAATCCCCAAATGCTTAGGTAGTTGGGGATTTTTTTTAACAAAATTTCACAAAAACAACAAAAAACAGACATCAAACAAAGTATAATCTTACTTTACAATAATATAACACTCATTTCATCGGTTTTATTTGCACAATATAACATTTTACAATACGTTTGCATAAATATTTAAATACCACACAATGAGCTTTTTAAATTTTATGTCAAAATTTGTAGATAAAAAAACTTCCTGTTCTATATTTGGCCACAAAATAGTGACTGTGAGAAATGTAACTGGTCATTTTAAAGAATACAAGTGCACCATTTGTCAGGTAGAACTTACCAATGATTTACAGGACAGAAAAATGTTTTTAACACCTGAATTAAAAGAAATAAACGAAACTTTATTAAATCATTATAACAGGAAACACCTTTCTTCTATATAATTTACCTGAAAATCATTTAGAATCCTGGTCTGAATACATTTGTTGTATTGAAGTTTCTTGTAACAAATTCAAAAGCAGAACTTAAAACATTACCCATTGATTTTGCGTTTTTAAAACTCATATCATGAGTATAATGATACAATTCCATTTTTAGTTTGTTTACATTTTCTTCAGTAGAAATGGTATCATTACCCATAATTTTCATTAAAATCTTAATTCTATTTTCGGCAGAATTGATTCGTTTGGCCAATGACGAACGTTCTTCATTTTTATACTGTTCAATAGATCTATCCTGAAGTTTGTCTTTTACAATTTTTACCATAGGATAATTTTCCTTAAAAAATTGAGGACGATATACTTTAAAATTACCCTCATAACATTGTTGGTCAAAATCAATTGGTCTTATTTTGTAAACGACTTGATCAAAATCATGAATTGGAATTACAACATAATTATACGAACGCATATCTCCCAATAACCGGATCATACAACGCTCATTAAACTTTACAAATTCTTTGGCAATTTGTGCTTTTTCTATTTCGGTACATTTATTTAGTAAGGAATTCATAAAAACATCACCTGGAATCCCAATGATATGTTCTTCGATTAAAGTATCTTTAAAAACTAAGAAATTTATTTTATATGGAGATAAAAGATGTTCCAACTCTAAGCCATAAACTCTAGAAGCATCCGCTTTTTTGATATAAAAATAAGTATAATTATCATTTAAAATATTTCGCACTTTGATTCGAAATGGCTTAGAATTTCCAAAAGTGCAATAATCGATAGCGTCGACATTCAAAAATTTTAAAATATCCAAATTCCCGTCAGAATATAATAAGGAATACACTTTTTTTAGATTTAAATCAATTTCTTCCCGTTCATATTCATTATAATATACTCTAATCCATAACGTATCTTGATCGTTTTTATCAAATACACTTATTGCTCCAGAAAATCGTAAAAGATCATCGTACATAATAGGCTCCTTTGAAACAAGATCAAATCGTTCCAAATAATTCATCAATGAATTATTGATGGGATAACAAGGTTTTTTAAAAAACATTAAAGGCTGCTCATTCATTTCATGGATATTTGCTACAAATTTACATTAAATAATTTCAAGAATTATAAAAGCAAAGGAGCTTCAAGTTGAACTAGCTATTTTTTTTTTATTTTAAACATAAATGAATTATCAAACATGAATTATCAAATTCCTTTATAATTTACTAAAGAAAAATACAAATAGCCAGAATAACTTTAATAATCATGTCATCTACAATTAATATTTAAAAGTTTTTATTCAACTAAACGACTGAATAAGAGTAAGTTTTGCAATACAAATAATAAAATTTATTAAAAAATTTATTATATTTGAGTATATAAATTCATCTAATTTTGAAAAATAGGATGCAATAGTAATTTATGAAAAATAAATTAGAACATTACATTGAAGCAGCAAAATGTGCCAAAATTGGACTTTGGGAAATCGACCTATTAACCCAAGAAATTTATTGGGATGATGTTACTCGATCCATACATGAAGTAGGCCCTGATTTTGTTCCTAATATTGAAAATGCTACTGATTTTTATTGTGAAGGAAAAAATAGAACTAAAATCAACCAATTAATAGAAAATGCCATTCAAAATGGAATTCCTTTTAAGGAAACATTTGAAATTCGTACCTCAAATAACAACACACGCTTTATAGAAAATATTGGTCAGATTGTGTATAAACAAGATAAGATAATCAATATTAGAGGAACTCTTCAAGATATCACAAAAGAGCAAAGTTTAATTAATGAGCTTCATCTAAACATCAACAAATTATATTCAATTTTTTCAAGTACAAACGATGCTATCTTAATTATTGACGCTACAAATGGGATAATAACAGATTGCAATTGCAGATTAAACAATATTTCTGGGTACAGTGATGCAGAATTGATAGGAAATCATAAATCAATTCTATTTCCTCAAAAATACAAAGACGAAATTAAAACTTTCCTACATCAACACACAGACGAAGGTATCTATAAAGTTCAAGATACCTTTTTGAAAAGTAAAAATGGTCTTTTAATACCAATAGAAATCGCTTCGGGCAAGAAGTTTGAAATTGATAATAAATTCTATTTAGTTTCCTTCTTCAGAGATATTAGTGAAAGAAAAAAAACAGAAGAAAGAATGCAAATGCTCTTACTTGCTGCATCGAAAACAACGGATAGCATATTAATAGCAGACGCTCACGGAATTACAGTTTGGGCAAATAATGCATATTTATCCTTAACTGGACTAACTATGGAACAAATAGTGGGACACAAACCTGGTTATTTGTCTAAAGGAAAGAAAACCGATGTAAATACGACAAATAAAATGAGAGAAGCCGTTCTTAATAAGAAAAGCTTTTATACCATTATTTTAAATTACAACCAAAAAAAAGAAGAATATTGGTTTGAATTGAATATTACCCCAATATTTGACTGCGAAAATAATTTACTTAATTTCATTGGAATAGGAAGAGATGTAACACTTCGAAAAGAAAAAGAAATCGAACTCAAACGGCTCCTTGATTTAACAATTGATCAAAACAATAGGCTTCTTAATTATTCTCACATAGTCTCTCATAACATTCGTTCCCATTCGAGTAATTTGACAATGCTTATGGATGTTATAGAAAATGAAGAAGATCCCAATGAGAAAATAAAATACCTAAGTATGTTTAAAGGTGCGACTGAAAAACTAGAAGAAACAATCAAGTACCTAAACGAAATTATATCTATTCAACAAAATTCGAATGTTAAAAAAACAAAAATTTTTTTAAAAGAAGAAATTGATAAAACTCAGAATGCATTGAGTTTGACTATCAAAAAAAGTAAAATATCAATCATTAATAATATCCCTGATGATCTAGTTGTTCGTGTTATACCAGCTTATTTAGACAGTATTTTATTAAATTTAATATCGAATGCTATTAAATATAAATCCAAAAATCGAAAATCATTTTTAAAAATAAGTCATGTAATTGAAGGAGCATTCACTATTATTTCTTTCGAAGACAATGGTTTAGGAATAAATTTAGAAAAAGACGGAAAAAAAGTTTTTGGTATGTATAAAACGTTTCATGGCAATAATGACGCTTTAGGAATTGGGCTATTTATTACCAAAAACCAAATTGAAGCTATGGGAGGAAAAATTGAAGTAGAAAGTACGGAAGGTGTTGGCTCTACTTTTAAAATATATTTAAGTGAAAAATAAAAGATGCACCAATTATAAAATTACAATCTATTTTTTAGTTTTCAGTAACAAATAACATTTTTATTCGTCCTACTAAAAATTAAAAATAAAACCAAATTGGAAACAATTCTTTCAATACATAACCTCAACAAACGTTATGGCAGTCTTCAAGCCTTAAAAAATGTTTCTTTTGAAATAAAAAAAGGCAATGTATATGGCATTCTTGGCCCTAATGGTAGCGGAAAATCAACCACACTAGGCATTGTACTCAATGTAGTTAACAAAACATCTGGAGAATACAGTTGGTTTGGCGGTAATCTACAAACACATGAAGCTTTAAAAAAAGTAGGTGCCATTATAGAAAGACCTAATTTTTATCCCTACATGACCGCTCAGGAAAACCTGAAATTAGTTTGCAAAATAAAAAACATAAATTATTCTAAAATTCCAGAAAAGCTAGAACTCGTAGGTTTAAACGATAGAAAAGACAGCAAATTCAGTACTTTTTCTTTAGGAATGAAACAACGTTTGGCTATAGCTTCGGCCCTTTTAAATGATCCTGAAATTTTAATCTTAGACGAACCTACTAACGGATTAGATCCGCAAGGGATTCATCAAATTAGGGATATTATCAAACAAATCGCTTCAAAAGGAACTACTATATTATTGGCTTCGCATTTATTAGACGAAGTCGAAAAAGTTTGTTCTCATGTTTTGGTTTTAAGAAAAGGCGAAATCCTGTATTCAGGTTTAGTAGATGGAATCTCGGCCAATGAAGGCTTCTTCGAATTGCAAGCTGACGATATCGAACATTTAATCCAAGTTTTAAAAACCCATCCTGCTATTGAAAAAACAACAATTTCAGACGGAAAAGTTTTGGTTTACTTAAAGTCCAAATTAGAATCCAAAGATTTGAATCAGTTTTTATTTTCACAAAATATCTACTTGAGTCATTTGGTAAAACGTAAAAATAGCTTGGAAGAGCAATTTTTGGAATTGACTGCCCCCTAACCCCAAATGGGGGAACCTGTTAAAAACTCAATGGCAATTGCAATGTTAAATCTATCCCGATAACTATCGGGACTAAACTCTAAAATTTAATAATGAAACGATTACTCTCTATAGAATTACAAAAAATATGGTTAAACAAAGCCAGTCGTGTACTGACATTAACCTACTTTATACTACTTTTATTTATTGCTTTGATAGCTTCTATCAAGTTTGACATTGGTAACATTCATTTTCAAGTTGCCGAAATGGGCATCTTTAATTTTCCCTATATCTGGCATTTCAACACTTATGCTGCTGCAATTTTAAAACTCTTTTTGGCAATAGTTATCGTTTCGATGATGGCCAACGAATACAGTTATGGCACTTTAAAACAAAACCTAATTGACGGATTAAGCAAGAAAGAATTTATCCTTTCTAAGTTTGTTACCATTCTTATGTTTGCTGTTTGCTCTACTGTTTTTGTATTTATATTGACCTTAATTTTAGGTTATAGCTTTTCGTCTTATACAGAATTTGGTATCGTTTTTTCAGATTTGGAATATATTCTAGCTTTTTTTGTAAAACTGGTTGGATTCTTCTCTTTCTGTTTGTTCTTAGGAATATTGGTAAAACGATCCGCCTTTGCATTGGGTTTTTTACTAGTATGGAATATTATTGAAGCCATTGCAAATGGAATATTGAGTTTTCAAATTTTTCCTGAAGGTAAAACCGCTGGGTACATTACACAATTTTTCCCGTTGAATGCGATGTCGAATTTAATAGTAGAACCTATTTCAAGATTATCCATAATTAAATCCATTGGAACCCAAATGGGAGTCGAAAACCTAAAAGATTATAGTGTTCCTTTTTCTGCAATTGTAATCGTATTCTGCTGGACAATGATTTTCTTATTCCTTTCGTATAGAATATTAAAAAACAGAGATTTATAGTATATTTGTCGCTATGAATACTGGAAAATTACTTATTCTCGTTATTTTTTTATGTAGCTTGAGTATTATGAATGCTCAAGTTATCACTGTAGATGATACCCGATCAGCTCAAGATCTTGTTGAGAATGTATTGGTAAAAAGTAGTTGTGCCAGTATCTCAAATAGTAGTGTAACTGGAGACACTTTTACTTCAGGTCAAAACAGTTATGGTTATTTTAACAAAACCACAAGTAATTTTCCTTTTACAGAAGGTGTATTATTGTGTACATCAACAAGTAAAAATGCAATAGGACCTTTTGTTAGCGACCAAGGAGGTGGTAACGATTCTTGGAAAGGAGATCTCGATTTGGATCAGGCACTAGGAATTAAAAGTATCAATGCTACAGCACTCGAATTTGATTTCATTCCTTTAACTACCTCTATAAATTTTAATTACATTTTTGCTTCCAACGAATATCAAATCTATTTTCCTTGCGAATATTCAGATGGTTTTGCTTTTTTAATTAAAGAAAAAGGAAGCACAGCCAATTATAAAAACATAGCCGTATTACCTGGAACAACCACTCCTGTTTCTTCAAAAAATGTGCATTCTTTAATAAATGATTATACTGACAGTCAAAATACATTACATAAAGGTTGCCCTGCCATAAATGAGTCCTATTTTAATGGTTATAATACTGCTTCAAGTCCAGTTAATTATAGTGGGCAAATTATAAAATTAAACGCAAGTACTGATGTTATAATCGGTAAGACATATCACATAAAACTAGTCATTGCCGACGATGATAACAGACTCTATGATTCGGCTATATTTTTAGAAAAAGGAAGTTTTTCGGCAAATATTGACCTTGGCTCGGATCAATCAACTACTACAAGTAACCCAATATGTTTTGGTGACACCTTTACTATAGACACAAAACTCCCAACGAATTATACGTATGAATGGTTTAAAGATGGCTCTACTACAGCAATTACTGGAGAAACAAAACCAACATTAACCGTTGCTAATGGTGGCACTTACAAAGTCAGAGTTACTTTCTCACCTTCTTGTTTTGCTGAAGATGAAATAAAAATCGAGTATGCTCCACAAATTATATTAACAGACGCTACTCTTTTTCAATGCGACGATAATACTGATGGTTTTTCTGTTTATGATTTAACTAAAATGGATGGCATTATTAAAAACAATGATCCCAAAATAGTGAAATTTGCCTATTTTAAAACCCTATCCGATGCTCAAAATGAAACAAATCCCATAACAAACCCAACAAATTATAATAACTCAATACCAAATGAAACACTTTATGCAAGAGCAACTAATGCTTTTGGTTGTGCTAGTTATGCAAAATTAGATTTAAAAATAGCCAATAACATCATTGCAGCACAAAGTCCTATTGAAAGTTGTGATACCGATGCAAATCAAGATGGAATTACACAATTTGATTTAAATTCTCAAATAACACCTCAGGTAATTAGTGGATTACCCAATGGATTGACCGTTGAATATTATCTAAATCAAACAGATGCCATTGCACAAAAGAACAAATTGTCGAATAGTTTTACCAATACCATTCCAAACCAACAAATTATTTATGCCCGAATTGTAAATGGTCCCGACTGTTTCAAAATCATTCCCGAAACTTTAATTATTAATACTTTTGACGCGCCTAATTTTCAAGACGAAATAGTTTCTTTGTGTGATGGAGCAAATGCAGACCTAAAAGTAGATAGCGGGTTTTCGAGTTATTTATGGAGTAATGGAGCTACAACAAATACCTTAAACGTTTCAAAATCTGGTGAATATTCGGTTACTGTAACTAATGTAAAAGGCTGTCAAAAAACCAAAAAATTTATTGTAAACCCTTCAGGAATCGCTACAATAACAAATGTATCCGTCGCTGATTTTTCTGGAGTAAACAATTTAATTACAATTTCATATACTGGCAATGGAGATTACGAATTTTCATTGGATGGTAATTTTTATCAAGACAATCCAGTTTTTGTTGGTATAAGTCCCGGAATTTATTGGGCAACGGCTAGAGACAAAAATGGTTGTGGTATTTCAACTCCTTATAAAATATATGTTTTAGACTATCCCCGTTTTTTTACCCCAAATAATGATACCTATAATGATACCTGGAAAATCAAAAACTTGGAGATGCTTCCCAAATCATCAATAAGCATTTTTGATCGTTATGGTAAAATACTCAAACAACTTAACACTTCAAGCTCGGGATGGAACGGAACTTATATTGGAAAAGAGTTGCCATCAGACGACTATTGGTTTGTACTGACATTTGAGGATGGAAAAACCATAAAAGGGCATTTCTCTTTAAAAAGATAATCCAATATCAATTACCCCTAAAAAACATTGCTGGTTTAAAACTAACAAAAGCTGTTGTTTTTATTAAATTAAAGAAAACATACTAAGTTAAATATTTACCAAAAAAATATTGAATTGTTAAATTAAACTTATTTTTGAATTGGCTATCTAATTCTTAATATAGCTATTAACCAAACCTATGAAAAGATCTTTACGCTTCCTATTTATTATACTTTTTACCATAAACGGTTTTGCTCAATTTAGTAAAACCCATTATATTCCACCTTTGATTTCGGCTCAAGGATTGGTTGCAGATCAATATTTGTACATCTCAACACCAAGTTTAGTAAATGTAAACTTCAAAATCATTGCAAATGGTGGAGGGGTTATTAATGGTACAGTGAATCGTAACAATCCGTATCGTTATAGCATTGGTTCCGGAGACGACACCCAATTATTCACCCCAATAACCAACACGGGAATTATTGCTAACAAAGGATACATTATAGAAGCGGAAGATTTAATTTATGTAAGTGCTAGGGTAAATGCTGGAATCAATAATAATGGAGGTTTCAATCATGCTGGGGGATTGGTTTCCAAAGGAAACAGTGCATTGGGAACAACGTTTAGGTTAGGTGCAATGTTGAATCCGCTTTTTGACACAACATTATTGAATTTTGCTACTATTCTAGCTACTGAAAACGGAACAAAGATTACCCTTTCAAACTTACAAAATGGCACTAAACTTTTGAACGGCACTACAATTTCAGGACCAATAACCGTAACACTGAATAAAAACGAAAGCTATGTACTCGCTTTGCAAAACAGTTATGATGGAAGTTCAGTTTCCAATAGTTCCAAAATAATTGGAGCCCTTGTAACCTCAGACAGACCTGTTGTTGTCAATTCGGGTTCGTTTGGAGGCAGCAACAGTACAGAGATGGGGGTTAACCCTAATGGTGGTGGTATGAGTCCCCTAGGTAGAGATGTCGGTTTTGATCAAATTGTTGCTCTAGAAAAAACCGGAAAAGAATATGTTTTTGTAAAAGGAATTGGAACTGATGATTTAGAAAGAGTTATTTTGGTTGCTCATTCCAATAATACTCAAATTTTCCTTAATGGTACTTCAACTCCATTTAAAACCCTTAACCAAGGCGAATATGTAGCTTTAGACGGGAGCCAATTCAGTAATGGAAATTTATACGTGACGTCAAGCGAGAAAATATTTGCCTATCAATGCATAGCAGGTTCCGATTCTCCAGCCAATCAAAATATGTTTTTTGTACCACCTATCAATTGCTCAACTCCCAATACGGTTGACAATATTCCATTAATAGAATCTATTGGTTTTAATACCTTTAATGGAATTTTAAACATCGTTACAGAAGTAGGAGCCACAGTATTACTAAATAACAATCCAATTACTTCATCTCCTACATCCATTACAGGAAACCCTGCTTTTGTTCGTTATACGGTAAGTGATTTATCTGGAAATATTGCCGTAAAATCAACCAAACAAGTTTATGTTTCCTATTTTGGAACTAATGGCGCTGCGACTTATGGAGGCTATTATTCTGGTTTTGATTTGAAACCGGAAATTGTTTCGGATAAAATTGCTGTTGGTAATTCCTCTTGTATTCCAAATGTGGTACTAAAAATAAATACATTATCTTCTTACGATACTTTCCAATGGTACAAAGATGACTTAATAGTTCCCTTTGCAACAACGAACTCTTATACTCCAAGCCAATCTGGTTTTTATCAAGTTAAAGGAAGTATATCGGGTTGTGTAAGTGATGTTTTCTCCGATAAAATTCCAGTGAGTGAATGTCCTTCTAACTATGATAATGATTTAGCCAATGACAATATTGATATCGATTACGATAATGACGGTATTTTAAATTGTACAGAATCCTATGGTAGTCAAAACATAAATAGTGCCAATCCAAATTCGGGAGTGGTGGCAACAGGAACCTATTCAAATTCTTTTTTGGGTTCAATTACCAATACAACACCTGCAGCAGCTATCCCTTTTACAGGAAATACTGACGGAAGTTTTGTTACAGAAGTTTTAGCAGGAAAAGGTTTTTCTGTAACGTATAATTTGAATTTTGCCAAACCTATAAATCTAAGTTTAGAATATGTCTCAACAGCAAACACTACTGATTTATTAAATACTGATTCTGAATACATCATCAACTCAGATATTGACAAAACGGTAACGGTTTTGAATCCAAACAATCAACTGTTGATTGACACCAACTATGATGGCATTTACGAAAGTGGTGTTACTCAATTTTCTTCATTCGAAATTCGATTTCGTCTAAATGGAAATACTCCCTTAGCAGCAGGAACTGGCACATTCAAATTTCAATCTTTTCAAACTAAATCATTCAAAATTACCCACAAAAACCTCTTGGACACAGCAGGAAATAAAGCAACTTTCAAACTTATTGCTACTTGCCTCCCAAAAGATACAGATGGAGATACTATCCCGGATCAATTGGATTTAGATAGTGACAATGATGGAATTCCTGATGCCATAGAAAGTCAAAAAAATCCCAAAGTATTATCCAATACCGATACCAATCTTGACGGACTCGATACCATTTTTGAACCCATAACAAACCCAATTGATTCGGATTTGGATGGTGTACCCGATTATCTCGATCTCGATAGTGACAATGATGGTATTTACGATCTAGTAGAATCTGGAAGTAATGCCTTAGACGCTAATAAAAACGGAGTTTTAGACACAACAATCTTTGGGTACAACGGATTAGCAGATGCATTAGAAACAACTCCCGAGAGCGGAATTTTAAAATATACCGTTGCAGATACAGATAGCGATGGTATGAAAAACCACACCGAATTAGACAGCGACAATGATGCCTGTAATGATGTTATTGAAGCTGGATTTACAGACCCCAATTTTGATGGTCAACTGGGAATCAATCCAGTCGTTGTTAATGCAAACGGGCTTGTTACCTCAAAAACTGACGGTTACACTACTCCAAACGGCAACTACATAATTTTCAATCCAATATTAATCACCAAACAACCCGAAAATCTTTCTACGTGCGAATTACAAAAAGCTAATTTCAGCATAGAATCCAATGCAGATGGCATTAAATGGCAATTATCAACAGATGGAGGCATCAATTGGAATACTTTACCAAACAATACAAGTTATTCAGGCACCACAACCACAACATTACTCATTAATACAACTGCTTCAATGAACGGTTATCAATATCGTGCCCTTTTGAGTAAAGCAAACAATGCTTGCGGATTAATAACCACACCAGCGACTCTAACAATATTAGCATTACCCATTTTATCTTCCCCAATAACCATTGTGCAATGTGATGACAACACTGATGGGATCTCAAACTTTAATGTAACCGAGAAAAATAGTTTTATTTCGGCAAATTCAGCTAACGAGAAGTTTACTTACTATACCACTTTGGCGGGAGCAAATAGTAAAAATACTGCAACACTTATTTCAAATCCTATTACTTTTACAACTGGCAATACCACTATTTGGTCTAGAGTAGAAAATGCAAACGGATGCTTTAGTGTAGCTCAATTGAACCTAATTGTTTCCACCACTCAAATCAATCCAACGTTCAAAAGAAATTTTGAAATTTGCGATGATTATATTGACACTATTAATGATGATAAAGACGGTATTGCTACTTTCGATTTTAGCAGTGTCACTACTGATATCCAAGCTTTACTCCCAGCTCCTACAACAAATTACATTATAAAATACTATGCCAACGAAGCCGATGCTTTGGCAGAAACCAATGCAATTCCAAACCCTGCCAGTTATAGAAATACTACTCCCAACCAACAATATATTTGGGTAAGAGTCGAGAGTAATTTTGACAATGCCTGCTTTGGACTCGGAGCTTACATAAAGCTTCAAGTAAATCCAAAACCTAATATTGACATTAATGACAGTAAAAATGATGATAAATTGGTTTGCTCCAATTTGCCAAGCTTTTTTGTCACACTTGACGCAGGACTTTTAGGCAATATTCCAGCAAGTAATTACACCTATGTTTGGTCAAAAGACGTCAGTATCATTCCTGGAGAAACAAAAGAAACCTTAGATGTCAACGAAGAAGGAACATACACCGTAATTGTTTCTACTCCAAAAGGCTGTGACAGAACCCGAACCATAACCGTAACCGCTTCAGATATTGCACGTCTTGACGCCGTTTCCATTTCAGATTTATCGGAGTCCAACACCGTAACTGCTAATGTTTCTGGTCAAGGAAATTATGAATACAGCATTGATTTGCCCATTGGACCATTTCAAGAATCCAATTACTTCGATAACGTTTCGCCTGGAATCCACGATCTTTATATCCATGACAAAAATGGATGCGGGACAGTAAAGAAAACTATAGCAGTACTTGGAATTCCAAAATTTTTCACTCCAAACAATGATGGTCACAATGATTATTGGAACATCAAAGGAGCCAATGAAACATTAAACACGAAAGCACAAATAATTATTTATGATCGCTATGGAAAACTGATAAAACAAGTTCTTGCCTCAAGCGACGGCTGGGATGGAACTTTCATCGGCAATCCTATGCCTGCAGATGATTATTGGTACACCATAAAACTGGAAGATGGTCGCGAAGCCAAAGGGCATTTTTCATTAAAAAGGTAAAATAATAGTTGGGCATGACCCCATTGCGCAAAGTGGCTAAATATGGATGCCGCTTATACAGCCACTTTACGCAACGCGGTCGGGCTATCCGTGTTACTTCGGTAACTTACTCCTATCCCTCATGCAATATCCGCTGAACCAACAAAATAGTTTTATTCAAATATCATTTTCCTAAATGCCTTTGGTGTCATCCCTTTTTTCTTCAAAAAAATACGATTAAAATAACTTAAATTTTCAAATCCACATTCAAAAGCAATACTATTTATAAGCTTATCTGTTTGCAACAGCAATTGACAGCTCCTGTTTATCCGAATAGCATTCAAATAATCTGAAAAGGTTTTTCCAGTAGCTTTTTTAAAAAAATTACAAAAATTATTTTCTGTCAATGGAATCAAATCTGCAACTTGTTTCAAAGTAATCGATTCGGCAAAATGATTTTCCAAAAAATTACAGACTACGTTAATTCTATTTTCGCTTTCGGCAGAATTCACTGTTTGAAATGGATTCGAGCACAATACTTTTTGTTCACTTACTGTCAACTGATTCAAAATTTTAATCAAATCAATAATCCGATTAAAACCATTAGAATCTACCAATTGTACCAAATCAGCTTTTAATTCCAAATTTTTAGCTGGAAAAAACAACCCTTTTTTAGATTTTTCTAATAACAACTTTAATGCAATACTCTCTTCAAATCCTAAAAATGAATCAATAAAAGCAGGTGAAAATTGTATCACAACAGCCTCAAAATCTTCAAAATCATTTGATTTTCCAACCCAAGTATGTGGTAAATAAGACCCTGACAAAACCAAATCACCGTCTCCAAAAGACTCATGACTGTTCCCAATCAATCGATATCCATTCCCTTTTATAATATAGGTTAATTCATATTCAGGATGATAATGCCATTTAAATTCAAAAAATGGAATTTGAAATCGATACGCATAAAAACTAGCACTGCCTTGATGTGAATTTATATCTTCAAAAATGGGTTTCATACACTATACTTTCAATTTACTGATAAAAATAATTAAATTAATTGAGTATAGTATCATAAATTAATAATTCCGAATTATAAAATCCAACAAAAATGAAATAATTTTGAATAAAAGAACTTAAAAATGAAACACTTAGTAATTATAATCAACTTACTTACCTTTAGTTTTATGAATGCTCAAGAAAAAGTATCCGAAAAATATCAAATATTACCTTTTGGTAGCATAAAACCAAATGGTTGGATTAAAGTACAAATGCAAAAAGATCTTAATGGATTTGTGGGCAATTTGGATCAACTAGTACCCGATTTAATTAATGATCCAATATATGGTACAGGCAGGCTTCAAAAACATTCTAAAAACAAAGACTTAGGAAATCTAAAAGAAGGTGATGCCGAAGGAAGCGAACAGTATATGTGGTGGAACAGCGAAACGCAATCCAATTGGTGGGATGGGTATCTTCGTAATGCTATACTGCTTGATGATAAAGCGGGAATAGAAAAAGCAAAAAAATACGTTTACAGTATTTTGGCTACACAAGATCCTGATGGCTATTTAGGCATTTACGATCCTGAATTGCGTTATAAATTCAATTCCGAAAATGGAGAGCTTTGGTCCAAAGCTACATTGTACAGAGGGCTACTTGCCTATTATGAATATTCTAAGGACCAAAAAGTTTGGAATGCATTGGTCAAAGCAGTCAACAATGTGATGCAAAATTATCCTATAAATGCATCTTGTCCTTTTTCATCGGGTGAAAAATTCAACGGTGGTGTATCGCACGGACTAACATTTACAGATGTGTTAGACAAAATGTATCAAATTACTGGAGACAAAAAATACGTGGATTATGCTTTGTTTCTGTATTTAGATTTCTCCAAAACGTATCAATCCGAAAAAGATGTTCAATTAGCCAATATTTTTAATCCAAATTACAAGTTACAATCTCATGGTGTTCATACTTTCGAACATATACGTCCGTTGATTGTGGCCACTTATGCAACTGATAATCCTGAATTGAAAAAAGCCTTAGCAATTTATATACAAAGAATTGAAAATGCAACAACCCAAACTGGTGGAGCAATTGGTGATGAATGGATTGCAGAAAGAAATGCAAATGCAACACATACTGGTTACGAATATTGCTCTTTGCACGAATTACTGGATAGTTATACGGTATTAATGCAAAAAGAAGGTCAACCAAAAACCGCAGATGAAATTGAGACCATTTTCTACAATGCCGCTCAAGGCAGTCGTGATCCGAAACATTCTTGTATTGCGTATCTCAAAACCGATAATTCGTATGAAATGTTGGGTACCAAAAATGGTGAAATAGAACCCGACCGCAAACAAACCCGCTATAAATATTCACCCGCACATCAAGACGTAGCCGTTTGTTGCAATCCAAATGCAGGAAGAATTACACCGTATTTTTTAGAAAAATCATGGATGAAAGAAGGAAATAATACATTGGTTGCTACACTACTTTCTCCAAACAAAGTTGAAACAACAATCGACAACAATCCTATTCGAATTGAAGAAATCACTGAATATCCTTTTAAAAATAAGTTTACATTTAAAATTTACAATCCAAAAAACGGTAACTTTAAGCTGAAAATTAGAAAACCCAATTGGGCAACATTAGTTGAAACCAAAGAAGACTTCACACTAGAAAACGGATTTATTGTTCTAGACAGAAAATTCAACAAAGAAGATCAAGTACAAATTGAGTTTAAGGCTTCAATTATAATGAAAGAAGATGCTAATAAAGAAAAATATTTCACTTATGGCGCACAAGTTTTTGCTAAACCAATTAAAGCAAACGAACTTAAGGGCAAAATATACAAAGGAGATTTTTATGATGTAACTTATAGTCCGATAGAAAATACCAAATATCAATTCATTGAAGCTAACAATGCAAAATTTGAGAATGATAAAATCAACGTAACCTTAAAAAATACCACTACCAACAAATTAGAAAATGTTGTTTTAGTTCCTTTTGGACAAACGGTATTAAGACAGGCTTCTTTCTAATCGCTAATATTTTAAATCAACATTTACAATTTAAAAAAATAAAGCAGATCAAATTATCAACGAACAAATTCAAAATAAATGAAAAAATTTGCAATCCTATTTTTAATTATAGCCAATAGTCTAAACGCACAAATCAAACGTATTGAACCTGGAAATTGGTGGGTTGGAATGAAACTCAATCAAATAACTCTTTTGGTTTATGGAACCGACATTCAAAATTTAGAACCTCAAATAAAATATTCAGGAGTAAAGATTATAAAAACCGAAAAGGTAGAAAATCCTAATTATTTGTTTGTCACTATCGATATAAGTCCTCAAACCAAAGCAGGAACGGCTAAAATCGAATTCCAGAAAAAGGGCAAAACTATAATTACTAAAGATTTTCCATTATTGGCGAGAGAAAACAATAGTGCAAATCGAGCTAGTTTCTCTCCAAAAGATGCCATACTCTTAATCATGCCCGACCGTTTTGCCAATGGAGATCCCAAAAATGACAATACTCCCGAAAGCTTAGAAAAAGCCAATCGCTCGGATGAAAGCGGCAGACACGGAGGTGATATTCAAGGAATCATCAACAATTTAGATTATATAAAAAGCTTAGGCTACACTCAAATTTGGAACACACCGCTTGCAGAAAACAATATGCCAAAATATTCCTATCACGGGTATGCCGCAACTGATTTTTACAAAATTGACAGCCGATATGGTACTAATGAAGATTTCAAAAGACTGGTGACTGAAGCAAAAAAAAGAAACATTGGTGTAATTTGGGATGTAGTACTCAATCATTGTGGTTCCGAATATTATTTTGTCAAAGACTTACCGATGAAAGACTGGCTTAATTTTCAGGAAACCAAAACAAGTACCAATCATATCAAATCGACTTTGTTAGACCCTTACGCAACCGAACAAGATAAAATTGGTTATACAGATGGTTGGTTTGACCTACACATGCCAGATCTCAACCAGAGAAATCCTTTTATGGCGAGTTTCCTGATTCAAAACACTATTTGGTGGATAGAATATGCGGGACTATCTGGTTTTAGAGAAGATACTTTCTCTTATGCTGATAAAGATTTCTTAGGCAAATGGACCAAAGCTGTTTTGGACGAATATCCTAATTTTAATATAGTAGGAGAAGAAATGACCACAGTAACCGAGCTTTCGGCCTATTGGCAAAAAGACAAAGTGAATGTAGATGGCTATAAATGCTATTTGCCTTCTTTAATGGATTTTGCTTTAACAGAAAACTTAGTAAAAGCACTCACCACAAAAAATGATTGGGAATCTACTTGGAAAGAATCCTATAAAGGAATGGGGCAAGATTATCTATATCCAAATCCAAATAATTTATTGATTTTCCCAGACAATCACGATATGGATCGTATTTATTCTAGGTTGAATAAAGACCTTGATAACTGGAAAATCGCCATGGCACTATACACCACAATGAGAGGAATTCCAGAATTTTATTATGGAACCGAATTATTATTTACCAATGAAAAATCAGGCAACGATGGTCAAAGAAGAGCTGATTTTTATGGAGGCTGGGCAGGAGATACTAAGAATGCCGTTACAGGAAAAGGAATGGAACCCAAAGAACTAGAAGCTCAAAAATACTTGAGCAATTTACTGAATTGGAGAAAAAATGCAACTGTCATTCATAACGGAAAATTTACACATTATGCTCCAGAAAAGAATGATGTTTACGTTTATTTTAGATACAATGACAAAGAAAAAGTGATGGTGATCTTGAATAAAAACAAAGACAAAGTTACTCTTGATATGAATAAATACCAACAAATGATTCCTAATATGTTCAAAGCCAAAGAAATCATTACCAATACAGAAATAGCAGTCAACAACTCTTTAGAAATAGCTCCAAAAGCGGCTTTAATTCTTGAAATAAAATAAAAATTATCAAAATGAACAAAAACCTATTCCTATTCTTTTCAATTATGTTTACTTTTTTATCCAACGCACAAGAAGTAAAAGTCACTTCTGGAAAAGTACAACGCTTTGCAAATTTTCAATCCAAACTGGTTGATGCCCGTAACATCGATATTTGGTTACCTGACGGATATTCCAACAAAGAAAAATATGCCGTTTTATACATGAATGACGGTCAAGCATTGTATGATGCCGAAAGCACTTGGAACAAACAAGCTTGGGAAGTTGATGAAATCGCAGGGAAATTAATCGCTGAAGGCAAAACTCAAAAATTCATAGTTGTTGGAATTTGGAATAACGGACCAAAACGCCATCCAGAATATTTTCCACAAAAACCTTTTGAAAGTTTGACCCAAATTCAAAAAGATACGGTCACGGCTCAATTACAAAAAGCAGGTAGAACCAAAGAAACGTTCCAACCCTATTCCGATTTGTATTTGAAATTTCTAGTAACCGAATTAAAACCTTTTATTGATAAAAATTTCTCAACTAAGCCTGATCAAAAGAACACATTTATAGCGGGTTCCAGTATGGGTGGACTAATTTCGATGTACGCCATTTGTGAATATCCAAAAGTCTTTGGCGGTACTGCTTGTTTATCAACGCACTGGCCTGGAACTTTTACTGTTGCGAACAATCCTATTCCAGATGCTTTTGTGAATTATCTAAATGCAAATCTTCCCAATCCAAAAGACCATAAAATATATTTTGATTACGGAGATCAAACCCTTGATGCGATGTATAAACCTTTACAAGAAAAAGTAGATATTGTAATGAAAGCGAAAGGTTTTACCAATAAAAACTGGCAGACCAAATTCTTCCCTGGAGAAAACCATTCGGAAGTAGCTTGGGCAAAACGATTGGATATTCCATTGTTATTTTTATTAAAAAAGTAAAAGATGAAAAAACTAGGACTCTTTCTATTCCTACTATTATTTTCCTTGGAGAGTTGCTCTAACAAAGAAGAAGTCAAAGACTTTACCCAATTTGTCAATCCTTTTATAGGGACTGATGGAACAGGCCATACTTTTCCTGGTGCTTGTTTACCCTTTGGAATGGTACAGCCCAGTCCAGACAATGTTGATATAGGTTGGGATTACACCTCAGGCTATCAATATAAGAATCCTGAAATCCTTGGATTTTCGCAAACCCATTTGAGCGGAACGGGAATTAATGATTTAGGGGATGTGCTGTTACTTCCTTTTGTAGAAAACAAAACCGAAAATTTCAAAACGAGTTATAATAAAAAAACTGAAAAAGCCAGTCCTGGTTTGTATTCGGTTATATTAAACGATAGTATAAAAGTGAAGCTAACAGCAACTGAGAGAGTCGCTTTCAATCAATTTATTTACCCTACAAACAAAGCGAAACTATTGGTTGACATTCAACACGGATTGCGTTTTTTAACAGACTCATTGGTCCTCGACAGTAAAGTTAGCACTGAAAACAAAACAACCATTTCAGGTTATTGCCATAACAAAAACTGGGTCGAGCGAAAATACTTTTTCACACTCACTTTTGATACTCCATTTTCAAATGCAATAGAATTGCCCAAAAAACCAAAAGAAAAAGCACCTAGATATATTCTTGATTTTGAGTTAAAAAACAAAACGCTACAAGCCAAAATTGCTTTTTCTACTGTAAGTATCGAAGGAGCCAAAAACAATTTAAAAACGGAATTACCCCTTTGGGATTTTGCACAAACAACAGCCAATGCCAAAGCCAAATGGAATGAATATTTATCTAAAATTGAAATAGAGGCTTCTTTAAAACAAAAGCAAATATTTTATACTTCAATGTATCATTTGTTTACTCAACCCAGTAATATTGCCGATGTAGACGGAAAATACCGAGGGGCAGATGACAAAATTGCTACAGCACCAAACGGAGAATATTATTCCACCCTTTCGCTTTGGGATACCTATAGAGCTGCAAATCCGTTGTATACCATACTTGTCCCAGAACGGGTTAATGGGTTTATAAATACCATGTTACTCCATCACAAAGCGGCTGGTTATTTGCCAATTTGGACGGTTTGGGGACAGGAAAATAATTGTATGATTGGCAATCATGCCATTCCGATTATAACCGATGCTTACAACAAAGGGTTCAGAGGTTTTGATGCCAATGAAGCTTTGCAAGCAATGATTGAAACAACTACTAAAAGCCATCCCAATAACGACTGGGATTTATACAATAAATATGGGTATTATCCATTCGATAAGATTGATAATGAAGCCGTTTCCAGAACGCTAGAAAGCAGTTATGACGACTACTGTGTAGCATTATTAGCCGAAAAGTTAGGCAATAAAATAATTGCCAAGGCTTATTATAAAAGAGCTTCTTACTACAAAAATATTTTTGATAAAGAAACGGGATTAATGAGAGGGAAAGATACGCAAGGCCATTGGAGAACTCCATTCGATCCTTTAAAACCAACCTCTCCTATGAACAATCCTGGAGATTATACCGAAGCCAACGCATGGCAATATTCCTGGGCTTCTACTCAACACGATATTCTGGGAGTTACAAACTTATTAGGGGGAAAAGAACAGTTCACCAAACAGCTGAATACTTTTTTTACACTAAATGGAGAAAAAGACAACAGACATCTTGGTCAAGAAGGAATGATTGGTCAATATGCCCATGGAAATGAACCCAGCCATCATATATCTTATTTGTATGCGTTCTCAAACGAACCTGAAAAAGGCAAAAAATTAATTACTCAAATCTATAATCAATTCTACAATAACACACCAAACGGAATCACTGGAAATGACGATTGTGGTCAAATGAGTGCTTGGTATATTTTGACAACATTAGGTTTTTATCCTGTTAATCCAGCTACAGGTGCATTTGTTTTTGGAATGCCACAGGTCAAAAAAGTGACCATCCATCTCTCAGAAAATAAAACTTTGACAATTATTTGCAATGGGGACTCTTATAAAAAAATCATCCTTAACGGAAAGAAAATCGAAGGTGTAGAAATCAATTACAAACAAATTATGCAGGGTGGTGCGCTGAAATTTGAGTAAAAATTTAAAGAAAAAGTAGTCGCTTTTAAATGCCAATTAAGAACGGGTTAAAACAAAAATCCCAAATTCCAGCACTTAGGAATTTGGGATTTTTAAATATTGAAATTTAAATCTTTTAGATTTTAAATCTTTTTCTATCTGTTTCTGTCAAAAAGATTTTTCTCAAACGAATCGATTTTGGAGTTACCTCAACATACTCATCTTTTTGAATGTATTCTAAAGCTTCTTCAAGAGAGAAAATGATCGGAGGAATAATTCTCGCTTTTTCATCATTTCCAGAAGAACGAACGTTAGACTGTTTTTTCTCTTTAGTTACGTTTACACACATATCATCACCACGAGAGTTTTCTCCAATTACCTGACCTTCGTAAATTTCGGCATTTGGTTCAACAAAAAACTTACCACGATCTTGCAATTTATCGATAGAATAAGGAATAGCTTTCCCTTTTTCCATAGAAATCAATGAACCTTTGTTACGTCCAGCAATTTCTCCTTTGTAAGGTTCGTATCCTATAAAACGGTGCGCCATAATAGCCTCACCAGCAGTAGCAGTAAGCAATTGATTACGCAATCCAATAATTCCACGTGATGGAATATTAAATTTTACAATCATACGCTCCCCTTTGGTTTCCATACTCAACATTTCACCTTTACGCATCGTAACAAACTCAACCGCTCTACCTGAAAGACTTTCTGGTAAATCAATTGTCAATTCCTCAATAGGCTCACATTTTTTACCATCAATTTCTTTGATAATAACCTGTGGTTGACCAATTTGCAGTTCGTAACCTTCTCTTCTCATTGTTTCAATAAGAACAGACAAGTGTAGTACACCACGACCAAAAACCATAAACTTATCAGCAGAATCAGTTTCACCTAACTTCATTGCTAAGTTTTTCTCTAATTCTTTTGTCAAACGCTCTCTAATATGACGAGAAGTTACAAATTTACCCTCTTTCCCAAAGAAAGGAGAGTCATTAATTGTAAACAACATACTCATTGTAGGTTCGTCAATATCAATAGTTTTTAAAGCTTCTGGGTTTTCAAAATCAGCAATAGTATCACCAATTTCAAATCCTTCAACACCAATAATGGCACAAATATCTCCAGCAATTACTTGTTGCACTTTTTTACGACCAAGACCTTCAAAAGTATGTAATTCTTTAATACGTGATTTAGTGATTGTACCGTCTCTTTTTACTAATGAGATTGGCATCCCTTCATTCAAAACACCTCTTTCAAGACGACCGATAGCGATACGACCTGTAAATGCAGAGAAATCTAAAGATGTAATCAACATTTGTGGAGTTCCTTCAGAAACTTTAGGAGCTGGTACATTTTCAATAACCATATCCAACAATGCTTCAACATTATCTGTTACGTTTTCCCAATGATCAGACATCCAGTTATTTTTAGCTGACCCATAAACGGTTGGAAAATCCAACTGCCATTCTTGAGCACCTAATTCAAACATTAAGTCAAAAACTTTTTCGTGAACTTCTTCAGGAGTACAGTTTTCTTTATCAACTTTATTGATTACAACACAAGGTTTAAGACCTAAGTCAATTGCTTTTTGCAATACAAAACGAGTTTGTGGCATAGGCCCTTCAAAAGCATCTACTAAAAGACAAACTCCATCAGCCATATTCAATACACGCTCTACCTCTCCACCAAAATCGGCGTGACCAGGAGTATCAATAATATTGATTTTTGTTCCTTTGTATACTACAGAAACATTCTTTGAAGTAATTGTAATACCTCTTTCACGCTCTAAGTCGTTGTTATCAAGGATTAGGTCACCTGTGTTCTCGTTGTCACGAAATAACTGACAGTGATACATAATTTTATCAACCAAAGTTGTTTTACCGTGATCGACGTGGGCAATAATTGCAATGTTTCTAATAGCTTCCATCTGTGATTTTTAATGGGTGCAAAGGTACACTTTATTTTCATATAAAAAACCTTTATACAATAGTTTGCCATTTTGTTAACGTTTAAGCACTTAAATAAAACCACACATTAAATAATTAAATATTTTTCTTACCGATATTTTAAATTTTAACTTTAATTTTTTATATTTGATTAATGAAAAACAAAGCCAATCAAATAACATTAACTTATACTTTATCAGCCTTATTTATCGCTATTATTAGCTGTAAATTAGCAAAAAGATACGACACGCTTATTGATAGTTACACTTTTAGTTTCGCAAAAGACATTCTCTTCATAATCATTACAGGCCTGCTTTTCAGATATATCCTGATCAAAAACAGCAAAAGAAATGCTGAAATCTATAATCATTTAAAAAGCACAAACGACAAATTAAAAGAATCTAACGAAAAATATGATATTGTCGCAAAAGCCACTAGTGACACCATTTGGGACTGGAAAATCCCAGAAGACCATATAACATGGAACAAAGGCATAAAAGGTATTTTTGGCTATAACATTGACCAAGTGGGAAACACTTCAAAATGGTGGTTCGACAACATTCATCCAGAAGACAGCATCAAAATGTCTATTAAACTCTATTCTTTTCTTGAACAAAAAACCGAAAAATGGCAAGATCAATATCGTTTTAAATGCGCAGACAACACATACAAACATGTATTGGATAGAGGTTTTATTTTAAAAGACGACAATGGAAAAGCGATCCGAATGATTGGCGCAATTCAAGATATCACGAAACAAAAAGAAGAAGAAAATCGATTAAAACTACTCGAAACTGTTTTTACCGAAGCCAAAGATTCTATAATAATTACTCAAGCTGAATCACTAGACAACCAAACACCTGATATCGTTTTTGCCAACCCAGCTTTCGCTAAAATGTCAGGATACGAACATTCCGAAATCATAGGAAAACCACTTGATTTCTTTATGGGCAAAAATTCAGATTTACGAGAAATTGAAAAACTAACAAATTGTATAAAAAACCAACAAGAATGCTTTCTTGAAATCAATTTATACAAAAAAGATCAATCTGAATATTGGGTTAGACTATCTTTCATTCCTGTTTATGACCTTGAATATGAACTTTCTCATTGGATATCCATACAAAGAGACATTACCGAAGAAAGAAAATTAGAAAAAGAAAAAGAAATACTTATACGAGAACTAACTCAAAACAACAAAGATTTAAAACAGTTTTCATACATAACGTCACATAATTTAAGAGCTCCTTTATCAAATTTGACAGGCTTATTAAACTTAATTGAAGACTACACTATAAAAGATGAAAATTTAAATGAAATATTAGAAGGCTTCAAATTATCCACTAATCTACTTAACGAAACCATTAATGACCTCGCCAAAGTAATCACAATAAAAGACAGCACAACACTTCAACACGAGGAACTACAAATAAAAGAATTATTCAAAAACACCCTCTCCCAACTTCATATACAAATTGAAAATATCAAGCCTCAATTGAATATTAAATATGGAAATGCTGAAAAAATACACACAAATAAGTCCTATTTCGAAAGCATATTCATCAATTTACTAACCAATTCATTCAAATACAGATCAAAAGAAAGAGACTTAATAATCGATATTAGAATAAGTAACGAAAACAATACAATCGTCATTTATTTTAAAGACAATGGCATAGGCATTGATTTAGAAAGACATAAAGATAAAGTATTCGGGCTATACCAAAGATTTCATAATTACCCTGACAGCAAAGGCCTGGGACTTTTTCTTGTGAAATCACAAATAGAAACTTTAGGAGGATCAATAAGCATCAAAAGCGAGGTAGAAAAAGGAACTGAATACAAACTAACATTTAAAACCTAAAAAAATGCTAGAACTAATAATGTGTATTGAAGACGACCCAATAACTATAATGCTATTCAAAAAAGTGGTCCAAAAAGCAGTTTTTGCAAAAGAAATAATATACGCAACAAATGGCGAAGAAGCTATCAATTTAATCCTTGATTTGTCTAAACAACAAACTAAACCTCAGTTGATCTTTCTAGATTTAAACATGCCAATAATGGGCGGTTGGGAATTTCTAGACTTGTTTAACGATTCGGACTACTTTAATTTAAACTACACTAAAGTCATTATTCTATCTTCAACTATAGATCCAAAAGACATTAAAAAATCAAAAACATATCCAAATGTTATCGATTTTTTATCTAAACCTATCACTGTTGAAAAATTAAACTTTTTAAAATATAAAATAGAGAATCCATCCTAAAAAAGAATTATGAATTTCTTCTTATTCAGGGAATAATCCCAAAATTAATTCATAAAAAAAGCCCCTTATCAAAAGGAGCTTTTTATATAAATATTACAATATTACAATTTAGCAACATGCTTAGTTAACTTAGACTTCAAGTTTGAAGCTTTGTTATCATGAATGATGTTTTTCTTAGCTAACTTATCTATCATAGAAATTACACTTGACAATTTAGAAGTCGCATCAGTTTTATCAGTTGCAATTCTTAATGCTTTAATAGCATTACGAGTCGTTTTGTGTTGGTATCTGTTTAATACTCTTCTCTTTTCGTTACTTCTAATTCTTTTTAGAGCTGACTTATGATTTGCCATTTTATTATATTTTTATCTTTACTATTTCTTTTTGTAGTCCGTAAGGGAATCGAACCCCTGTTACCAAGACGAAATCTTGGCGTCCTAACCCCTAGACGAACGGACCAGTATCCCCTAAGTTTTTTCAATCTATTAAAAATCGAATATGTAGCCCGTAGCGGAATCGAACCGCTCTTACATGGATGAAAACCATGCGTCCTAACCGATAGACGAACGGGCCATTTTCCCTCTAAGTTCAGGATAACTTCAACAGCATAAAAAATTAGTAGCCCGTAGCGGAATCGAACCGCTCTTACATGGATGAAAACCATGCGTCCTAACCGATAGACGAACGGGCCATACTTCTCTAATGCGGATGCAAAAATACAACTATTTTTGAGAAGTACAATAGTAGAGGCAAAAAAAATATTTTTTTTTTAATACGCCTTAGCAAACAACACCCTTCCAACTGAAGAATTCCCAGTAAACACACAGCTTCCCGCTTGTTCAACCCTGTCTAAAGGAATGCATCTTATCGTTGCTTTGGTCAATTCTTTTATCTTCTCTTCAGTCGCCGCAGTACCATCCCAATGTGCTGAAACAAAGCCACCTTCACCATCCAAAACAGCTTTAAACTCATCAAAATTATTTACCTCGGTAATGTGGGTATTTCTATAGTTTAATGCTTTTTCAAACAAATCTTTTTGAATTTGCTCCAATAAATCGCTGATATAAGTCACAATTCCCTCTTTTAAAACCACTTCTTTCGACAAAGTATCTCTTCTTGCCACTTCAAAAGTTCCATTTTCTAAATCTTTTGGACCTACTGCAATTCGAACAGGCACCCCTTTCAACTCCCATTCGGCAAATTTGAATCCTGGCTTTTGAGTGGTTCTATTGTCGAATTTAACTGATATGTTTAATTTCTTGAAAGCTTTTACCAAAACATCCACTTCAGTCGAAATTGCATCCAATTGTTCATCGCTTTTATAAATAGGAACAATCACCACTTGAATCGGAGCTAAATTTGGTGGCAATACCAATCCTTGATCATCTGAGTGTGTCATGACTAATGCTCCCATTAATCGTGTTGAAACTCCCCAAGAAGTTCCCCATACATGTTCTTGTTTACCCTCGGCATTGGCAAATTTCACATCAAAAGCTTTGGCAAAGTTTTGACCTAAAAAATGGGAGGTTCCTGCTTGTAAAGCTTTACCATCTTGCATCAAAGCCTCTATACAATATGTTTCTTCAGCTCCTGCAAAACGCTCCGTTTCTGTTTTTAAACCTTTTATAACGGGTATCGCCATAAAATTCTCAGCAAAATCAGCATAGACGTGCATCATTTTCTCTGATTCTTCTACTGCTTCAGCTTTGGTAGCATGAGCCGTATGCCCTTCTTGCCATAAAAACTCAGCGGTTCTCAAGAACAAACGAGTTCTCATTTCCCAACGCACTACATTAGCCCATTGATTAATTAATAAGGGTAAATCTCTGTAGGATTGCACCCAACCTTTATAAGTAGACCAAATAATTGCTTCACTGGTTGGACGAACAATTAATTCTTCTTCCAATTTTGCATTGGGATCAACCATTAATTTACCTGGTTTGTCAGGATCATTTTTCAATCTATAATGCGTTACAATAGCACATTCTTTTGCAAATCCTTCTGCATTTTTCTCCTCTGCTTCAAACATACTTTTAGGAACAAACAATGGGAAATAAGCATTTTCATGCCCTGTTTCTTTAAACATCCTATCGAGTTCTGCTTGCATTTTTTCCCATATAGCATAGCCATAAGGCTTAATTACCATACAGCCCCGAACCCCTGAATTTTCAGCTAAATCGGCCTTAACAACCAACTCATTGTACCATTTTGAATAATCTTCTGCTCTTGTTGTAAGGTTCTTGCTCATATTGAATAATTTGGCATAATTTTTGTTTATAAATAATTTAACTAAATAATTTCGCAAAACTAACTAAATTTGCATTAACCAACAATAAAACAAACTACTGATTATGAAAACAAATGCATTAATTACACGGAAAGTACCCCTTTATTTCCTAATAGGACTATTGAGCGCACTTGTAACTTCTTGTGGTTCTTACCAAAACAGCTCTTATTATGATAATGATGGTATTTATGGTACAAATGGAGAGCAAATTGTTATAAAAGAAAACCAACCCAATGCAGCATCAGTACAATATAAAGAATATTTTAATTCATTACAAAGTACTGATACGTCAGGAGAAATATTTACTGATGTAAACAGCTATGGAAGTAATTATGATATCGAGAACGATTCTATACAAGCACCCTCTACTGGATATGCATCATGGGGAAGTTCTCCTCAAGAAACTACAGTAACGGTTTACCCAAATAACTACTGGTCCGTAGGGTTTGGTTGGAACAATCCGTATTACGGTTTTGGATTTGGAAATCCTTATTATGGTTATGGTTGGGGTTATCCCGTTTATGGCTGGGGTTATCCAGGTTACGGTTGGGGTTATCCAAGTTATGGTTACGGAGCTTCTTATTCCTATAATTACAGCAGAAGAGGTTCCTCTTATGGTGGAATTTACAGTAACTCCATGAACAATAACTATTCTAGAAACAGGTCTTACACCAGAAATGGATCCTACACTAGAAATGGAAGTACTAATAGAAACAGTTCTTATACCAGAAACAATTCCTACACAAGAAACTACAACAGTACTACCTTAAATAGAACGTCTCCTACATTTACAAACCGTAATAACGCGACTTCAACTAGGAATTACAATACCAACGAATCTAGAAGTACTTATAATCAAAATAGATCCAACTCTTCGGGGCAAAACTACCAACGTTCTAATTCTAATTACAGCCCGAGTAATACTACCTATAGAAGTAGCGGTAGCAGTATGTCATCAGGTAGCAGCAGTAGAATGTCTAGTGGTGGTGGCAGTGGAAGGTCATCTGGAGGTAGACGATAAAAAAGCTCAACTATAAACAACTAACCCTAAGCTTAAACCAATGAAAAAAAACCTATTATTACAATTAGTAGTTGGGCTACTATTTGCAACTTCACATGCACAGGAAATCAAAGACGCAATGCGTTATTCCCAAAGTGAATTGCAAGGTACGGCTCGTTTTACCGCTATGAGTGGTGCTTTTGGAGCACTTGGAGGTGATTTATCAGCAATCAAAGTGAATCCAGCTGGATCTGCTATTTTCAATAACAATCAATTTGCCGCCACATTAGGAAATCATAATACCAAAAATAAATCCACTTATTTTGGATCTTCGACTTCAACAAGTGATAATTCATTTGATCTCAATCAAGCTGGAGGTGTTTTTGTGTTTAAAAACAGAAACCCAAATGATGATTGGAGGAAATTTAGTTTATCCATAAACTATGAAAACACCAACAATTATGATAACTCCTTATTTTCTGCAGGAACGAGTCCTATACATTCTGTAGGTAATTATTTTTTAAGTTATGCTAATACTGGGAATAATGGGACTCCTGTACCACTAGAATTTGTAACCCGACAAGTTGGAGAATCCATAAATGATTTATATTATTTTTTAGGAACCGAACTTCCGAACAAACAATACCAAAACTTATCTGGATTTGATGCACAACAAGCTATGATAGGCTATTACGATCAGGGATTTATTATAGATGCCGAAGATTTAAACAACCCAAATAGTAAGTACATTTCAAACGTTCGCTCGGGAGGATACTATTATCAAGAAAACACTGTTGTCTCGAGTGGTTACAATGGAAAACTAGTATTCAACTCCGCATTACAATATAAGGACAAAGTCTTTTTCGGACTTAACTTAAACTCTCATTTTACTGATTATGTACAAACTACGAACTTCTTTGAATCTAACAACAATACAGAAGACATCAATTACAGGGTAAAAAGTTTAAACTTTACCAATAATCTTCATACGTATGGTTCGGGATTTTCATTTCAATTTGGAACAATAATTAAAGCTACTGAAACCATACGATTAGGATTTGCTTACGAGTCACCAACTTGGTATAATTTACAAGATGAATTTTCACAAAGATTATCCTCAGTAAGAACTAACTCAACTAATGTGAGTCTTTCAAATATTGTGGATCCAAATGTAATCAATGTTTACGCTCCTTATGATTTGCGTACTCCAGGAAGTTTGACTGGAAGCTTTGCATATGTTTTTGGTAAAACAGGACTGATTAGTATTGATTATAAGTATAAAGATTACAGCTACACTCAATACAGCCCACAAAACGATCCTTTTTTCAGATTACAAAATAGAATCATCCAAAATGAATTAGGCTCTTCAAGCGAAGTAAGAATTGGTGCGGAATATAAAATAGAAAATTTTAGATTAAGAGGCGGATATCGTTTTGAGGGAAGCCCTTACAAAAATGCAACAACAATAGGAGATTTAAATAGTTTTTCGGGAGGTTTAGGATATAGTTTTGGTGCTATTAAGCTTGACTTTTCATACGTCAACATACATAATACAGGACAAGAGCAATTTTTCTCTCAAGGATTTACAGAAAAAGCTAGAATTAACAGCAATAAAAACAATTTCAATATGACCGTATCATTTGAAATGTAAAAACTAGGTACTCCTAATATATTATAAAAACCACTTTTGAAATCTTTCGGAAGTGGTTTTTGTTATTCTAAAAATGATTTAGGCAAGACCCCATTTGTAAAAGTGGCCAATTTTTCAAACTGCTTATTCTCCAATACTTTCTCAAAAAAATAATTCCAGAGTAATCCCGATAGCTATCGGGAATGCAATGATTTTTTTCGTTGACTTGAAAAAAAATAAAATCGAATCTTTAGACTATTTTATAAACAGTAATGGTATTACTTCGGTAACTAGTTTCCATCTTAATATCATTAAGTTTGGCTTTTTTTTCTCGCCAAGACGCAAAGGCGCAAAGTTAAGAGCCAATTTCTTGACGTCTTCGCGTCTTTGCGAGAGTTATATTTTGAAAAAGCGTAGTGAGAAACCCTTAACTTAATGACATTGGCTCCCATCCCTCATGCGCTATACAAGACATTGATTGCAAATCCACAGCTTTTGGTTTCTTAAACCCAGTATCTGCATTAGAAATTTACTGGCAAAAAAAGCATTAGTTGAAATATTTTTCAAAAATGTCAACCCTTTTATTACTTTGCTTATTTGCTTAAAAAAACTAAACATCTCGCCTAGCCCCGATGGGAGGGAAAATCCTTTTGTAAACTTTGTCAAAGTTTTGAACTTTGACAAAGTTTACAAAAGATTGGAAGGACAGCGGGACCAATGGTCTTGGATACATCAAATGTTGTGCTCCAAATCACTTTTATGCAAACAAAACGAGGCTTTTTGAAAAGGAAACAGATAGGGTTTGGGTAAAAAATTGTAATTTTGCAAAATTCCTAAATTATCGGGAATGTAATACTATGAGAACGAAGTCTTTAAAAAAGAACAAAATAAATGTGATCACTCTTGGGTGTTCCAAGAATGTATATGACAGTGAAGTGTTAATGGGTCAGCTCCGAGCGAGCGGAAAAGATGTGACTCACGAAGCCAAAGCCGAAGATGAAGGAAATATTATTGTGATTAATACCTGTGGATTTATTGATAATGCCAAAGCAGAATCGGTAAATATGATTTTGGAATATGCTGACAAAAAAGAGAGAGGTCTTGTTGATAAAGTTTTTGTTACGGGTTGCTTGTCTGAAAGATACCGCCCGGATTTGGAAAAAGAGATTCCAAATGTGGATCAGTATTTTGGAACTACCGAATTGCCTGCTTTATTGAAAGCTTTGGGTGCCGATTACAAGCACGAATTATTGGGAGAACGATTGACTACGACTCCAAAAAACTATGCTTACTTAAAAATTTCTGAGGGTTGTGATAGACCTTGTAGTTTTTGTGCCATTCCGTTAATGCGAGGAAAAAATGTTTCGCAAACCATTGAAAAACTGGTGAAAGAATCAGAAGGATTGGCCAAAAATGGTGTAAAAGAATTGATCTTGATTGCGCAAGATTTGACGTATTATGGTCTTGATTTGTATAAAAAAAGAGCTCTGGGCGAATTGTTGGAAGCCTTGGTAAAAGTAGAAGGAATTGAGTGGATTCGTTTGCACTACGCCTTCCCTACTGGTTTCCCGATGGATGTGCTTGAGATCATGAAACGTGAACCTAAGATTTGTAATTATATTGATATTCCGTTGCAACACATCTCGGATTCTATTTTAAAATCAATGCGTCGTGGAACTACTCAAGAAAAAACCACTCAATTATTAAAAGACTTTAGAGCAGCGGTTCCAGGAATGGCTATTCGTACGACTTTGATTGTGGGTTATCCTGGAGAAACTCAGGAAGATTTCAATATTTTGAAAGAATTTGTTCAAGAAATGAAATTTGACCGAATGGGTTGTTTTGCCTATTCTCATGAAGAAAATACGCATGCTTATTTACTGGATGATGATGTTCCAGATGCAGTAAAACAAGAACGTGCCAACGAAATTATGGAATTACAATCTCAAATTTCATGGGATTTGAACCAAGAGAAAGTAGGCAAAACTTTTAAATGTATTATTGACAGAAAAGAAGGAGGCCATTTTGTGGGCAGAACTGAATTTGACAGTCCAGATGTAGACAACGAAGTATTGATTGATGCTACAAAACACTATGTAAAAACGGGTGAATTTGCGATGATCAAAATTACTGAAGCAACAGAATTTGACTTATACGGAGAACCGGTTTAGAGGTTAGAAATTAGATTTTTAATTTTTCAAAAATTACTTTTATGAACACATTTAAAACAGTGCTTTTTATAGGATTTTTACTTTTATCTGCAAATAGGGTTTCGGCTCAATATGGTAATGGATATGGGGGTAACGGATACGGCAATAACGGTTATGGGAGATCCAACCAAATGAGTCAAATGGGACAAAGCAGTCAACAACAGAGTGCTCCAAAACCAATTCCTGCAGAAGTAACAGCTGCCAAAATTGTAGCATTTTATAAAAAAGAACTTAATTTAGATGCTCTTCAAGAAGTTGTCATTACTAATGTTTATACCAAATCATTGAAAAAGCAAGATGCTTTACTAAAAAAAGAAAACAGTGATGAGGATAAAGCAAATGAGTTTAAAGTTTTAGCTGAAATGACTGAATTGGAAGTAAAGCAAATTTTGAATAAAGAACAAAAAGAAAAATTTCAAATCTTAAGTGAAGAAAGAAAAAGTAAAATAGAGGCACAAAAACATTAACGAATTAGTCATAAAATCATATTGAAATTTCAACCATGAAAAATTACTTTTATTACTTCATTCTATTACTCATTGTTGCTTCGTGTGCTACAAAAAACCCACATAAAGCTACAGAAAAAGAATACAATGCACAGATTAACAATTTGAAAGAAACCATTTCTGCAAAAGAACCAATTGCTTTAAAAAACGAAGCTTTTGTAGTAATTGACAGTGTTGCCTATAGGTATAAAAGCCAATTGTTAAATTTTAAAGACACCATTTCTAAAACAGATTCAAATATATTAAATAACGGAATAGTGTCTGAATGGGTAGGCACTGTAAATTTCAATTTAAGAAAGCCAAATTTTATAATCATACATCATACTGCACAAGATTCGATACAACAAACTTTAAAAACTTTTACTTTAAAAAAGACTAATGTTAGCGCCCATTATGTGATTGCAAGAGATGGCAAAGTGATTCATATGCTAAATGATTACCTAAGAGCTTGGCATGCAGGAAATAGTTCATGGGGAAAAGATACCGATATCAATTCGAGTTCAATTGGAATTGAATTAGATAATAATGGTAACGAACCTTTTTCGGATAATCAAATCAATACTTTATTGGCTTTATTGACCAAATTAAAAAAAGATTATAACATTCCGACACAAAATATCCTTGGGCATTCTGATATTGCGCCAACTAGAAAAGTTGACCCATCTAAGTTTTTTCCTTGGAAACTTTTGGCCTTGAATGGATTTGGACTTTGGCCAGACGACATTTTACCTTGCCCTCCTAGCGATTTTAATGCCGAACAAGGTTTGCAAATAATTGGCTATAATACCAAAAATCTTTCGGCTGCTATTTCTGCTTTCAAATTGCATTATATACAAACAGAAGTGAATGATCTACTTGACGAGAAAACAATTAGTACCATTTACTCGATTTACAAGAAATAAAAAAATTGAATAAATTAATACTAATAAAAAGTGATTATTTTATTCTATTACCTTTTATATTGAGAAATATAATGCCTTTCTAAATTTTACTATTTTATATAGTTCAAGAATTCTTAAAAGCTAAAAAAGAGTACAAGAGCTGGTTACTAAATTATATTCCTCAAACACTAAACAATTACATTTCCATTAATCTATAAAATGCGTCTTTTGAACGATTCAAAAGGCGTTTTTTTATGTTTTCAAACCAACTTTGAAGTTTTTTTTATACTTTTAATCAATCATTATCAGATATTTAGCCTAAATTTTGACTTTTCAAGCTTCTCAATTTTAATCTAAAAATGGGAGTTGGAAATGCGAAGCTGTGAGATGTGACTTGTAGATTCTCAAGATTAGTTAAACTAGAGATTTAACTATTTTCCTTTTAATAAATTGCTTTTCATGGTAAAAAAGAAAAAAATAGCTTTCGTAATTCCTTGTTTAGAAGCAGGAGGTGCCGAGCGAGTTGCTGTCACACTTGCCCATAAATTTGTACATGAAAATGAAGTATTTTTATTTGTTTTGAATAAAACAAAAATAACATTTACCATTGATTCTCGTATTCAAATTCAATTTTTAAAAGAAACATATATTCCAAGTAAGAATTGGTTAATTGCACTAAAAAGTAATTTTATTTATTTAAAAAAAATAATTAAAACTGTAAAACAAAATCATATTGATATACTTATTGGATTTACAACAACTGGAAATATTCTAGCAATTTTAAGTAGTTTTTTTCATAAATCAAATTCCTATATCAGCGAAAGAAACAATCCCGAGATATATCAACTTTCCTATTTAAGAAAAATTTGCATCCGAATCCTTTATCCTTTTACTAAAACACTTATTGTTCAAACTTCTTATTCAAAAAACCACTTTCAACATATATTAAAAGCTCATAAAATTCAGGTAATTCCGAATCCACTTGATAAAAATTTAATTTCAAGACGTGAAGAATATGGAAAAAGAGAGAATGTAATTTTGAATGTTGGCCGATTAGATGCCAATAAAAATCAGAAACTCCTTTTGGAAGCTTTTGCTAATTTGAATACAAAAAATTGGAAACTAATATTTGTAGGTGAAGGTGATTTAAAAATAGAATGTCAAATATTAGCTAAAAATTTAGGCATAGCAAATAAGGTCAATTTTATTGAAACAGTACCCAATATAGAGAAATATTACAACAATGCTAAATTATTTGTATTTACCTCTGAATCCGAAGGTTTTCCTAATGTTTTATTGGAAGCAATGTCATTCGGTATTCCTTGTATAGCTTCAGATTGTAATTCGGGCCCCTCTGAAATAATTAAACACAACGAAAATGGTTTTTTGTTTGAAGTTAACAATCAGAAACAATTGGAGAAACAAATGATGGAATTAATGGAAAATGAAGTGTTACGTTTGAAATTTAGCCAAAATGCAATTCAATCAACGCTAAAATACAACTCAGATGAGATCTATAAAAAATGGGAATCAATAATGGTATAGTCTACATAATACATTTTAGATGAATGGTATTATTTTGAAAAAGAGATCTCTATTATACTTTCTTAAAAACCCAATTTTGATAAATATCATCACTATTGGATTTGTAACTATTTTAGTAAAGGGTATTGGATTTTATAAAGAAATGGAAATTGGAAGCCATTTTGGTCTTTCAGAAATAGTGGACACTTTTTTGATTGCACTATTAATACCAGGATTTATTAACACTGTTTTTATGAGCTCTTTTCAAAACGTGTTTATTCCAAATTATATTGCAGAAACCAGAACTACAACAACAATAGCATCATTCTTAAGTGCTTGTATTATTATTACTTTTGGGCTGGGAATACTACTTATGCTTATATCCTACTTTTGTACGGATATATTTCTCGAATCCGTTTTTAAAAATCATAATTTACAGTATTACCAACTCATTCGATCACAGTTTTATATCATTTTGCCCTGCGTTATTTTTTGGTCATTTTCATCTTTATTTAGTGGCATCTTAGAAACAAAAGGATTCTTTGGCTATTCGGCTATTTCTGCTGTATTCACTTCAATTGTCATTTTGGTTTGCTTGTTTTTTTTAAAAAACCAAATGAGTTACTCCCTTTTGGCTATTGGAACATTAGTGGGTAGCATTATAGAATTGATTTATATTTTACTGGTTTCATTTTATAAAAAAACAGTGCAAATTGCAAAACCAAATTTCAAATCCTTTAACATTCAAATGGTATACAAACAACTGCCGTCAAAAATAGGTTCTGGTTTTTTGACAGGATCAACAGGTTTTGTCAATCAATTTTTTGCAGCTCAATTAGCGATTGGTTCTATTGCCTCCTTTAATTACGGGATGAAGATTCCAGCTTTTCTCGCTACAATACTAGTGCTTTCCATAGGAAATGTTGTTTTACCCTATTTTTCAACCCTGGTTCAAGAAAATAGAGCTAAAGCTTACAGGGTTTTGTATCAAACCTTGGCTATTACATTTGTTGTTTCCTTATTTATTGCTGGAATTTTATTTTTATGTTCAGATGCAATTATTTCATTTCTATTCGAAAGAGGAAACTTTACCGCTCAAAACACTTTGGTGGTTTCTCATATTCAGAAAATAGTTTTAATTTATATCCCGTTTTACATAGCTTCGATTATCATTATTAAATTCCTTACTAGCATTAATAAAAACAGCTATATGTTTTATGCTTCCGTAATTAATTTCATTTTGAGTGTAACTCTTAATTATTTTTTGGCAAAAAAGTTTGCCATTTACGGTTTGGCAATTGCCACAACGCTTGTCTATAGTATTAATTTTATCGTATTGTTTTTGTGTGTTAGACATCAACACAAAAAAGAGTCTGTACAATGAAGTATCTAAAAATAATTATTCTAGCATTGCTCTTTGGCAATTTACCCAGTTTTTCATTAGTACATGTAGATGCAACAACAGGAGCTGTTTTAAGTTACGGTCTATTTTTGCTGCTAATTATCTATTTTTTTAATAAAAAAGAAACGCCAATAGTTCCTTTAGTGACCTTAGGGCTATTATATTTTTTAATTTCGATTGTAGTTGATTCTCAAAATTCGGAGGGATTCATAACCACTTTTATAAAATATTTAATATTTGTAATAATGGGTGCAAGTGCAATTAAAGACGTCACCAAAAATGAAATATTTTACTTTTTATTTTTGGGAGCATTAAGCATTATATACGAATCCATTTTTGTGATTGACATTGGAGGTCGATATAGTGGTTTGTACCTGAATCCTAATTTTGCAGGCTGTATCTGCATCCTAGGATATTGTTTTAGTTTTTCTATTTCCAATAAAAAAAGTAGAATAATAGGCCAAATTTTGTTCTCCTTTGCTGGATTTGTAACATTTTCAAGAACCTTTTTATTGCTTTGGGTGCTAGTAAACATCCTTTCATTATCCATAAGCTACAAGAACTCTTATAAAATAATTTTAGGTCTTCTTTTAATTAGTCTATTTGTTTCTTTTGGAAATAAATTTGATTTTAATACAAAACGTCTTGAGGCATTTGCTACCATACTCGATGGAAAAATAAGTCAAGACCTAGCCGAAAATTCGAGAACAGAAACTTGGGCCAAATACTATGATCGAATAATTAATAATCCTTTTTTTGGAAATGGATATTTGAGTTTTAGCGGAAAAACGTATGGTGAAGATGACAAAGCCTATGGAATAGAAGGCGTTCATAATACACCGCTTTTAATAATTGGCGAATCTGGAATCTTTGTTTTTTTATATTTTTTATGGATTTACGGTGGTTTTGTAGTTAGTGGGATACATTATTTTAAAGAAGACCATACGCTTTTGTTGGTTTCCTTTTCTTTATTTATTTATATGCTCACCACTCATAATTTTTTTAACAATTATATTTTATTAACGATTTCAATTTGGTTGTATCAACAAATCCAAATGAAAAAAAGTGAAGAATTTAGAGCTCTTGAATCCGTAACATATTAAAAACAAAATATAATATGTGCGGAATTTACATCACAAACATCCCTTTTTCAATAGAAGAAGTTCAAACAAAAATAGAAACCATTCAGTTTAGAGGGCCTGATTCTACTGGGATAAAAAAAACTAGAGATTTGATTTTTGGCCATTTGCGTTTGGCAATTGTAGATCTTGATGTACGTTCGAATCAACCGATGTGTTTTGAAGAATTAACCATTGTTTATAATGGCGAAATATACAATTATAAAGCAATAAAAGCAGAATTAATTGCTTTAGGGCACTCGTTTCAAACCACTGGAGATACTGAAGTCTTATTAAAAGGATACAAACAATGGGGTGAAAAAATTGTCCCAAAATTGAACGGAATGTTTGCTTTTGCAATTTACAATGCTACAACAAACAAACTTTTTTGTTCTCGAGATCGACTGGGTGTAAAACCTTTTTATTATTCTTGGAATAACGGAGAATTTGAAATATGCAGTCAGTTACGCCCCATTTGTCAAAACAAAAAACTGAATGAAACTGCCATTTCTATGTATCTGGATTGTACTTATATTCCAAGTCCGTTTACTATTTTTAAAGACGTACACAAACTCCTTCCTGGAAATAATCTGGAAGTTGATTTAAATACAAAAAGTTATACAATTTCAAAATATTGGGATCTGGAGCCTGTCAAAATTTCGAAATTAAGGTATGATGAAGCCAAAGAAAAACTGCATACACTTTTGCAAGATGCCATAAAAATAAGATTGCAAGCCGATGTCCCTTTTGGCACTTTCCTTTCTGGTGGAATCGATTCGGCTCTCGTTTCGAGTATTGCTTCAAAAATATCCTATGAACCTATTCATACCTTTACAATTGGTTTTGAAAACCCAAAATACGACGAAAGTAAAATTGCCAAACAGTTTGCATCAATAATTCAATCCAAACATATTGAAACCATTTGTAAGCCAGAAGATATTATAAAACTAATCCGTAAGCTGGTTTATGTCTATGACGAGCCTTTTGGAGACAGTTCTGCTTTGCCATCCTTGTTATTGAATAAAACGGCAAAACAACATGTAACAATGGCTTTGTCTGGTGATGGAGGTGATGAAAGCTTTTTGGGATACAATCATTTTGATTGGGTTTCTAAATTTAAAATACTTTTAAAAATTCCATATAATATTCGCTTTTTTATAAGCCAACTATTGTTTTTTAATAGTTTAGGCAAAAGAACGGAACCTTTAAAAAGAATTTTAAAAACAAAATCCAAGTATGATTTTATTGCTGGGATATTTGTGGGTTATAATTCGCTTTTACTAAATCGCAATTTAAATTGGTTGTCTCATTATGATGGTTTTAAAAGAGGTAGCGAAGATTTGCATCAAGCCACGGCCGACTTAAATATCAAATTGTGGTTGGAAAATGACAGTAATGTAAAAGTAGATCGAGCCAGTATGGCCTATTCGGTAGAAATACGGAGTCCCTTTTTGGATTATAGAATTGTGGAATTTGCCAGAACATTGCCTGTATCGTTTCGTTACGAAAAAGGAAGGAAAAAAAGAATTTTGAGGGACATCTTGAAAGAGTACATTCCAGAGGCTGTCTTCAATCAGCCCAAAAAAGGTTTCTCAGTTCCAATGGATTCGTGGATTCGCAATGAATTAAAAGAAGAGTTTACTCAAAATTTATCGGATTCTTTTCTGAATCAAGTTCCCAATTTGAATGTTTTAAAATTCAAAAAAATGTTCAAAAGTCATTTAGCGGGAAAACAGGATTATTCCTCCTACATCTGGCGTGTTTATGTATTATCCAAATGGTATCAGGAATTTGGTTATTTTAAAAATAATGGATAGAAAAAAAATACTATTTATTGTACCCAGTTTAAAAGCAGGTGGAGCAGAACGAATCACTGCTTTTTTGACAGAGAATCTAAATCCAAAACTATTTGAAGCAAAACTTATTGTAGTTGGTTTTAAAAAAGATGTCGTTTATGATATACAAAATATAGATATTTCTTTTTTAAACAAATCCAGGTATTTCAAAGCCATTCCTTTGTTGTTACAAATGATTAAAAGCGAAAAACCGAATATTGTTTTTGGTTCTTCTGGGCATATTAATAGCACTTTGGGGATTTTTAGCCTATTATTTTCTAATATAAAATTCATAGTCCGAGAAACCAACATCGTTTCAACAGTAAATGATTTTCCTCAAGAAAAGAATCGTTTTTTATTTTTTCTAATGAAACAATCGTACCCTTTTTTGGATGCCATTATTTGCCAAAGTACCGATATGAAGACCGATTTAATTCAAAAGTTAAACATAAATTCATCTAAAATTACGGTGATCAACAACCCAATTATTAATGAGATCAAAACCAGAAGGCCCAAAACAGAATCAGACAAAATAAAGTTTATAACCGTAGGAAGGATGAGTTGGATAAAAGGGCATTTAAGGCTTTTAAAAGTGTTGTCACAACTGCAATATGATTTTCTTTATACCATTATAGGATCTGGGTTAGCAAAAGAATGCCTGATTGTTGAAGACGAAATCAACCGATTAAATTTAAGCAAAAAGGTTCGGTTAATACCTTTTACACAAAACGTTTTAAGCGAACTACAGCAACACGATTTCTTTTTGCAAGGATCGTATGTTGAAGGTTTTCCAAATGCTTTACTGGAAAGTTGTTCTGTTGGCACTCCAGTTATAACATTTGAAGTAGCAGGTGGAACCAAAGAAATCATTCAAAATGGAATCAATGGTTTTATGGTAAAAAATGAAGAAGAACTACTTTCACTTTTAAATAATTTAGATCTTATCCAAAATATAAAAACAGAAGATGTGCTAAGCAGCGTTGCTACAAAATTTGACAAAAAAAAGATTTTAAGGCAATATGAAGATTTATTCCTATCTGTATCAAAATGAAATTACTGACCGTTTTTACAGCAACATACAACAGAGGGTATTGTTTAAATCAGGTATATGAAAGTTTGGTCAGACAAACCAATTCTAGTTTCATTTGGATGATTATTGATGATGGATCTACCGATGATACGGCACCTCTAATTCAAGAATGGATAAAAGAAAACAAAATAGAAATTCAATATTTATATCAAGAAAATCAAGGGATGAATAGCGCTCACAATACCGCTTATGCCAACATAAAAACGCCTTGGAATGTCAGCATCGATTCTGATGATTATATGCCCGATGATGCGGTTGAGTTAATTATTAAAAACATTCAAAATTTAGACTCCAAATTTGCTGGAATAGTGGGATTGGATCGCTATACCAAAGGAAATTTGATAGGTTCCCAATTTCCAGACACCATTACACAAAGCACACTTTCTGACCTCTATCATAAACATCATGTAAAAGGAGATAAAAAAATAGTATATCGTACCGAAATCATAAATAAATATGCGCCCTACCCTATTCTTGAAGGAGAAAAATTCATACCTCCAGGATATTTGTACCGACTAATTGATAAAGATTATGTCCTTAAACCCGTCAATGAAACATTCGTTATTGTAAACTATCAAAAAGATGGTTTTACAAAAAATTTGTTTTGGCTCTATCGTAATAATCCAAGAGGGTTTGCCATACACCGTGTACTTAAAATACAATTAAGTAAAAATAGCACCGAACGATTTAAGAATATGGTTCATCTGATTTCTTGTTCGCTTTTCGCTAAAGATATTCACTTTTTGAAACAAACAAACAGTGCTTTTTTAATTGCATTGGCATTTCCATTTGGACTTGTATTGAATGGTTATATTAGATTAAAAACAAGTAAAATCATTTCCCTATAAATGGAAAAAATACTTCTCGTTATTCCCAATGATACATTAGGAGGTGCAGAGCAAATCTTAAAAATGATAGCGAATCATTATACAGAATCACTTGTAGAAGTACAATTTTTGAAAAAAAAATCAAATGAAGAATGGAAAACAGATAACCGATCAATTAAATTAAAATACCAAAAAACAAATTCTGAGTATTTGGGAGCTATATATTATGCATGGGACCTTTTGCTAAAACCAAAAAAAAAATATGATTTAATATTTACTTCTCACGTCTTTGTTACAGGTTTGGTTGGGGTTTTTATTCGTTTGGGATTCCTTCAAAAAAATCATTTTATAGGAAGAGAATCTACTCGAATATTTGAAAGATTTAAAGGATTTAAATTGTTTTTATATAAAAAAATGTACCAATTGGGTTATCCAAATCTTGATCTATTAATTTGCCAAACTCAAGAAATGAAGCAAAATTTGATTGCAAATTTACCTTGGATCGATAAGCAAATCAATATAAAAGTAATAGCGAATCCAATAAATTTAAATTTAACAAAATCAACTGAAGATGTTGTTGCCGATTTTCCATTCATCGTTGGTGCTGGAAGATTAATACCCGAAAAAGGATTTGACATTTTGATTGAAGCGTTTAAAGAAATACTAAAAATCCATCCTACATACCAATTGATTATTTTAGGTGAAGGCAAAGAAAAACAAAATTTAGAACGTCTAATAAAAGAACTGGATTTAGAAAAAAAGGTCATTTTAAAAGGACAAGTTTCAAATGTGTATGCCTATTTTAAAATAGCAAAAGTGTGCGTAGTTTCATCCCGAATTGAAGGATTTCCAAACGTATTATTACAAATGATGTCACAAAACAATTGTGTAGTTTCAACAAAATGTACTGCTGAAATTGAAACCATTCCAGGGATAGAAATTGCTAATACCGAAGATTCAAAAAGTTTGAGCAATACGATCCTAAAATCTTTGAAAGAAGATCATTCAAAAAATAATATTCTTTTTAAATCTTTTCTAGACGAAAAATCCATAGACAATTTTATTGCTTCTATTGAAAAAGAACTTCAATAATGGAAAAACTCATCCGCATTACTACTATTCCTATTTCCATTGAAAAACTACTAGAAAATCAGTTATTTTTCATGAAGGATTATTATGATGTGAAAGCTATTTCATCGGATAAAGAAAACTTGGAACGAGTTGGAAAATTACAAGAGGTATCTGTTTACCCAGTTGAAATGACTCGGAAAATCACCCCTTGGCAAGACTTAAAAGCGTTATGGAAACTGTATCGCTATTTTAGAAAAGAACAACCCTTGATCGTGCATACCCATACTCCAAAAGCAGGAACCATAGGGATGATCGCCTCAAAATTGGCAGGAGTTCCGCATCGATTGCACACCGTTGCCGGTTTGCCTTTATTAGAAACGAAAGGAAATAAACGAAAACTTTTGAATCTTGTTGAAAAAACAACATACGCCTGCGCATCCAAAATATATCCAAATTCCAATGGATTAAAAAACATAATTACCCAAGAAGGTTTTTGCAAACCCGAAAAAATAAAAATTATTGCAAATGGAAGCTCCAACGGAATAAACACTCAAATTTTCAATCCCGAAATAGTTTCTAATGAAGATCAACTACATTTAAAAAAAAAATTAGGCATAGCTCCTACTGATTTTGTTTTTATATACGTTGGCCGATTAACAGGCGATAAAGGAATCAATGAATTATTACTGGTTTTTCAAAAAATTGCTATGGAGTTTAAAAATACAAAATTGTTACTAGTTGGTTTTTTCGAAACAAATTTAGACCCACTCCAAAAAGATACACTATCCGAAATAAAAAACAATGCTCAAGTAATTCATGTGCCTTTCCAAAATGATGTTCGCCCCTATTATGCGATTTCTGATGTTCTTGTTTTCCCTAGTTATCGCGAAGGTTTCCCTAATGCAATTTTGGAAGCTGGAGCCATGGGATTACCAACAATTGCTAGCGATATAAATGGTTGCAACGAGATAATTGAAGACCAAAAAAACGGAATTCTAATTCCACCAAAAGATACAGAGGCTCTATTTACTGCAATGAAAAAAGTAATACTTGACCCATCTTTTCGATCTCATTTAAAACATAATGCAAGACCAATGATCCTTTCCCGTTTTGAACAAATTGTTGTTTGGGAAGCACTTTTAGCCGAATATAAAAATTTAGAAAGCCATGTATCCTAGTTCCTTAAAAAGAATTTTAGATCTTATAATTGCGACTATAAACCTAGTAGTATTGGCTCCACTATTTGTAATTATTACAATAGTTCTTTTTGTTGCAAATAATGGAGAACCTTTTTTTATTCAAAAACGACCTGGAAAAAACGGCAAAATTTTTCACATTATTAAGTTCAAAACAATGACCAATCAAAAAGACACTAATGGAAACTTACTTCCCGATATCAAAAGATTGACAAAATGGGGTTGTTTTGCCCGAAGAATATCATTGGATGAAATTCCACAACTTTTAAATGTAATTCGCGGTGACATGAGTATTGTAGGACCAAGACCTTTATTACCTGAATATTTACCATTGTATAATGAAACCCAAAAAAGACGTCATGAAGTCAAACCTGGCATAACGGGATGGGCCCAAGTCAACAAAGAAAACATTAATTCTTGGGGGAAAAAATTTGAATATGATTTATGGTATATTGAAAATAAAAATATATTATTGGATTTAAAAATTGTATTTTTAACTCTTAAAAAGGTCCTTATTCCTTTGAAAAACAACAACTCAACTTCAGAATCGTTTAACGGTAAAAATTAACTATGAGTAACATCTTAATCACTTGTGCTGGAAAAAGAGTGTCCTTAATTCGCTCTTTTAAAACAGAATTAAAGCTGCTTTTTTCGGATTCAAAAGTTTTTACTTCAGATTGTATACCTGAAAAATCGGCAGCTTGTCGTGTTTCTGATGGCTATTTTAAGTTACCAAAAGCAACAGAAAGTAATTATATTGAAAAACTACTTCAAATTGCCCTTGACAATAAAATCAAACTTATTATACCAACAATTGATACGGAATTAATTACCGTATCACAAAACATTGACCTCTTCAAAAAACACCAAATTGATATTGTAGTTTCGGATTATAAAAACATTAAAACTTTTATAAACAAAAGGCTTACCAATTGCTTTTTCGAAAAATTAAATATTAAGTATGCTCAAGAATATGATAAAAATAATTATACTTTACCACTTTATATAAAACCTATTGATGGCAGCAGAAGCATTGATAATTATATTGTAAAAAAAAAATCAGAGTTAACAGCTTACCATTTCGATAATGATAAATTATTGTTTTTTGAATATTTGGACCATGACAATTTCACAGAATATACTATTGATATGTATTTTGACAAAAACAATGATCTAAAATGTTTCATTCCCAGAGAAAGACTAGAAGTTAGGGCTGGAGAAGTCAACAAAGCCGTTACCAAAAAAGCTTGGTTCATAGAACAAATTGCTCCTAAGTTTAAAAATATCGAAGGATTAAGAGGTTGTATTTCGATCCAATTATTTGTCAATACTAAGACAGAGGCTATTTATGGTATAGAAATCAACCCGAGATTTAGTGGCGGGTTTCCGTTGAGTTATTTGGCAGGAGCCAATTTTCCAAAATGGATAATTCAAGAATATTTAACAAACGAAACAGAAATTCCTTTTTGTGCTAATTGGGAAGAAAACCTAATGATGTTGCGCTATGATGATGAAATTTTGATTCATAATTATGTAGAAAAAATGAACAAATCTATTAATTATGATCATTAATAGTAGATTAGAATCACAAGAAAGAGATTTTTTTATAAACTTGGTGTCTAAATAACTTTTATATAGCAAATTGTAATTTATTTTTACCATTTCAAAGTAGCGTAAATTCTATACAAAAGCAAATTCCTATAATTATTACAAGAATGAACAACCCCAAAATATGGCTTTCGTCCCCGCATATGGGAGGCACTGAGCTCAACTACATACACGAAGCCTTTAATTCTAATTGGATCGCTCCACTGGGGGCAAATATTACCGAATTTGAACATGATTTAGAAAAATATTTATCCCAAGGTGTTTTTGTTACTGCTCTAAACTCAGCAACAGCGGCCATTCATTTGGGGTTAATCCTTTTGGATGTTAAAGCCGGTGATCTTGTTATTTGTCAATCCTTAACTTTTTCGGCATCAGCCAATCCTATTTTATATCAAGGTGCTACTCCTGTTTTTATTGATAGCGAACTCGAAACCTGGAATCTTTGCCCTATTGCTCTGGAAGCCGCCATTGCAGATTGTATTTACAAAGGGCAAATCCCAAAAGCCATAATCACGGTACATTTGTATGGCGTCCCTTATAAAATAGAGGAAATTCGAGCCATAGCCAACAAATACAATATTCCAATTCTAGAAGACAGTGCTGAAGCATTGGGCAGCAGTTTCAAAGGACAAAAATGCGGAACTTTTGGTGATATTGGTGTTTTTTCGTTTAACGGAAACAAAATTATTACCACTTCTGGAGGTGGCGCCATTGTAACTTCAAACCACCAGTTGAAGAAGAAAGCACAATTTCTAGCATCGCAATCCAAAGACGAAGCACCTCATTATCAACATAGTGAAATAGGTTATAATTATCAAATCAGTAATATATGTGCTGGAATTGGTCGAGGCCAAATGGAAGTACTTGACGAACACATCAAATTAAGAAGAGCTATGCATGGTTTCTATCTAAGCCTTTTTGAGAATATACCGGGTATTACTGTTTTTAAGACAACAAATCCAGATTACTTTGCCAATTATTGGTTGACATCGATACAAGTAAATCCTACTGAAACTAAAAACGGAATAGACCGAGAAACCATCCGTTTAAAATTATTGGAATACAATATTGAAAGTAGACCTCTATGGAAACCCATGCACTTGCAACCCTTGTTTAAAAATTACCCTTTTTACGGAAATAAAGTTGCCGAAACGCTATTTGACAACGGACTGAGTTTGCCTTCAGGATCCAATTTAACCCATTCGGATAGAGATCGAATACGAATGGTTTTATTAAAATTATTGAGCTAAATAGCTATAAAACATCAATAAAACACTTTAAAAAACTAACATATGAATTCTATTTTTTTATTAAAAAAACTAATGGTATTTGTTTTGATACTATGCTTTTTTTCATGTGCTTCCCGAAAAGATATAATCTATTATCAAGATATTGATGGAATAGCATTTAAAGAAAAAGAAAATTCATATGAAATAAAAATCCAACCTGATGACCTACTAATGATCATCGTTTCTGCCGAGGACCCCGAAATTGCAGCTCCTTTCAATTTAAAAAGTTACACCTCTGTAAACCCAGGCAAACAAGATGTGGCTAGTTCGCAAGCTACGCAACTTTATTTGGTCGATGCCAATGGTTTTATAGATTTCCCAATATTAGGACGTTTAAAAGTAAGTGGAATGGCAAGATCCCAACTTGTGCAACTTTTTCAAGATAAAATTTCAGCTTATATAAAGAATCCCATTATTAACATGCGCATAATGAATTTTAAAGTTTCTGTGCAAGGCGAAGTCACAGTTCCAGGAACCTATACAATAGCATCTGAAAGAATAACGCTTATTGAAGCTTTAGCAATGGCAAAGGATTTAACCATTTATGGCAAACGCAATAACCTATTAATTATAAGAGAAATTGATGGTGTTAAAACATACAATAGAGTCGATATTACCAAATCCGATTTTATAAATTCCCCTTTTTACTATTTGGCACAAAACGATGTGGTATATGTAGAACCAAACAAAAACAAAGTCAACGGATCGGCCGTGGGTCCAAATACGGGCGTAATTATTTCCATTACTTCCTTATTGATAACGCTAATTACATTGATTGTAACTACCTCAAATTAAGTCTTCTATGGAAAAAAATCCTTCAAATGAAAATCATAATCGAGAATTTCAATTACGAAACTTCATAGATCACTATCTAGTTCATTGGAAATGGTTTGTAATTGGCATCTTTATAAGTCTTACAATTGCTTATATATACTTGCGTTACACCACACCTCAATTTAAGGCTACAGCAACAATTTTAGTAAAGGATGAAAAAAAAGGAGGCATGCTATCCGAGCTTTCTGCATTTGCGGATATGGGAATTGAAAGTGGTTTAAAAAACAATGTAGACAATGAGATTGAAATTTTAAAATCCAGAACTTTAATAGAAAATATCGTAAAAAAACTTCATCTGAATATCTCAATGTTTATCAAAGGCAATATCATTTATACCGAAATGTTTGACAAAACCCCTATCGAGATCCAATTCATTCCAAAATCTCCTCAATTTTCCGATTCCAATATTACGTTGCAGTTCTTAGAAATTTCAGATACTTCATTTCAATTAGAGAATAAACTTCAAAACGAAACTTCAAAAAATAATTTTTTAAATAAAAATGATTTTCAATATGGCGAACTTATTTCGACCCAAAATTGGAACCTTATTATAACCAAAAACGCAAGTAAATTATTCAAAGTAAACAATCGCGAAATTACAATACAGGTAAATGCTATAGATGATGTGGTAGATAGTTTTAGAAGTCGTCTTAATGTAAATCCACTGAGTAAAACCAGTAGTGTAGTTGAATTATCTTTGATCGATCCCGTCTATGAAAAAGCCGAAATATTCTTGGATAATTTAATCCAAATTTATAACCAAGATGCCATTACAGATAAAAACCAAATTTCAGAAAACACCTCAAAATTCATTGCAGAACGATTGTCCTTAATCACCAGAGAATTGGATGGAGTCGAACAAGATGTCGAAAGTTTTAAAAAAACCAACAACTTAACCGATATCGATTCGGAAGCCAAGCTTTTTATAGAAGGATCCAATTCCTATGACAAGAAAGCAGTAGATACCGAAATCCAACTCAATGTTGTCAATTCGATGCTTGATTACATCAAAAAAAGTAGTGCTACAGACTTACTCCCTACTAACTTAATTGTTGGTCAGGAAGATGCATCTGGTATTATAAATATGTATAATGAATTAGTTCTGGATCGCAATAGAATCTTAAAATCGGCAACAGTAGCCAATCCTACAGTTTTAAAAATGGATCAACAAATTGCATCTTTAAAACAAAGTTTATATTCAAGTCTAGATCAATTAAAATCAACTTTACTCATTCAAAAAAGAAATATAGGCAGTCAAAAAGGAATTATGGATACCAAAATTGGAAAAATCCCAGTACAAGAACGCCAATTCAAAATCATAGCAAGACAACAAAAAATAAAAGAAGAACTCTATTTGTATTTGCTTCAAAAAAGAGAAGAAACAGCCATATCATTATCCGCAACAGAACCAAATGCTAGAGTGATTGATGCTGCCAAAGCTGCACATATTCCAGTTGCCCCCAAGAAAAAAATTGTCTTTTTGGTAGCATTGCTAATCGGAATTCTAATTCCGTTTGGAATCATTTATCTCATTGATTTATTGGATACCAAAATTAAAAGCCGTTTGGATCTCGAAGGAAAAACCAACATACCTTATCTTGGTGATATTCCAACATCTGCTGCAAACACACAAATTATCAAATCCGAAAGCAGAACCAGCTCTGCCGAAGCGCTAAGAATTATACGAACAAATCTGGAATTCATGCTCAGCAAAGTTCCTGAAAAACAAGCCAAAACGCTTTTCCTAACTTCGACATTTTCTAAAGAAGGCAAAACCTTTGTTTCCATAAACCTTGCAGCAACCTTTGCCCTTTCTGGCAAAAAAGTATTACTCATAGGAATGGACATTCGAAACCCAAAACTTGATGATTATGTTACCCTGCCCGATCAAGGACTTACCAATTATTTGTCCCATAATGACGCCACTTTAGAAAATTTAATCATCAAGCAAAAGGGCTATGAAAATTTTCATATCCTACCGGCAGGAATTATTCCACCCAATCCAGCCGAATTACTCCTGAGTAAAAAAGTTGAAGAACTTTTCAAAACTGTCAAAGCGCAATATGATTATATTATTGTTGACACTGCTCCTGTAAGTCTCGTGACAGACACCTTGTTAATCGCCAAATATGCCGATTGCTTCTTGTTTGTAATTCGGGCCAACTATCTTGAAAAAAGAATGCTACACATTGCCAACGACTTATACCTAGAGAAAAAACTCCCCAATATGTGCCTGCTCCTCAACGACACCGATTCCACAAAAGGTTACGGCTATGGTTACGGCTATGGAATAAAATCCAGAAAAAAACCATGGTATAAAAAAATAGGACGCAAATAAATCAATAAAAATATTTTGGGCATGGCACCAATAAAAAAAAGAGGCCAACTCACCACCGTGCTAGTTGCCTCTTTTTTTTATTGCTGTCGGGCTCTCCATGCTACTTCGGTAGCTTATTCCTATCCCTCATGCATCCTCGTTAAACAAGATATTTAGTGCTAACGAAATTCATTTATATTAAAAAAAATCCTACTGTATACTAAAAAATTGATTATTCTTTATCACTTCTTTCAATGGACTTAAGTCTTTCCATTTTACTTTATCTCCAAAAGCAGCAATATGCTTACTGTGATGTACATCAGAACCCACAAAATCGTACATTCCTTTTTGCAATAATTCTTTTGCAGCATTAGCAATCGATTCCCCATAATACCCCACTACTGCCAATAAATTCAACTGAAAAAGGCAACCAACACGTTTTAGTTTTACATATTCTTCAAAATTATTGTGGTAAAAAATATAACGCTCCGGGTGTGCCAAAATAGGAATATAACCTGCCACTTGCAAATCAAAAAGTATCGTGTACAATTGTATAGGTGCATTGATATAAGACATTTCAACCAATACATAATTGTCTTTCAAAGTCAATAACTCGCCAGTTTGAAAAAGTTGCACAAAATACTCATCCATCATATACTCTGAAGCGGCACGAAAAGGAATATCAATACCATTATTTTTTAGCTCAACTACGGTCTGCTTTTCTAGAGAAAGTATTCCTTCATTGGTATTGTTCCAAACATCCTGCATAATATGAGGCGTGGTTACAAACTGAGACACACCAATACCTTGAAGTGCTTGAACCAAACCTAAAGTATGCTCAAAACTTTTAGAACCATCATCAATTCCCGGTAGCAAATGCGAATGAATATCAATATGGTTATCTGGAATTAAATCCTTTAAAACAGCCCTATTTTTGTTGAAGAAAAACAATTGCGATCATTTAAAATAAGTTACAAAGTAAATGAAAATTAAACAAATAAACCTATTTCAAAAACAAATGCATTAATACAAAAAAAAGCTGCCAAAACCCAATAATAGGATCTTGACAGCAAAAAAAAAAATATTTTTAATTAGAAAGTATAAGTCGCAGCTACCAAAGCATACGTATTAACTCCTTTGAAACTATCATCATTAGTAACAAAAATATCATTTGAAGCAGAATCAATTCTGATTTCAGGAATAATTGTCATATTACCCACTTTATAGTTTAATGATAATGTATTACCAATTATTGAAGAACCAGCAATTGTTCCTAAAGAAGCAGTAGCATCTTTTGAATCCATATACTCCAAACGATATGCTAATAATACACTTGAACTAATTGTATAACTTGGATAAAGAACTAAAGAGTACCATTTTCCATCTAAACTACTATCTATATTATTATTGGTATCCGCATAAGTTGCATTGAATCCAACAGCAAATTTATCACCAAATTTTTTAGTACCCACAAAATCAAATTGAGTTCTATTTTCATCTGAAGAAGCAATAATTTTTCCAAAACTGTCTCTCAATGGACTTCCATTTTCAAGTCCCGAAGATATATTTAAATAAGCACTTCCAGTTTCTCCTACATATGCAACTTGTCCTATATATGTTTTTGAATTTGTTTGTGTTTCAATAGCTGATTTAAAATCGGTTGGATTAGTAACACCAGCCATAAAACTAAATTTACCAGATGTATATTGTGCTTTTACCCCTGTGTTATAAAAAGGCCCATAAGTAAAGGCATACGACATACTGTAGTTTTTATTGTCTACAGCATCAAGCAACTCATACCCGATGTGAGTTCCAAAAGTTCCTGCAACAATTTTAAAACTATCTGACACATCATAAGTGAATGTCAATTGTTTAATCATAAATGTGTAAGCATTGTCATTATAGGTAAACTCCTTAGCTCTGCCTCCAAAACCTAAATCTACAAATACAGATACTTTTTTCCATTTGTGAGAGGCTTCAATAGATGCCATACCTAATTCAAATGAATTATTAGAATTCGTAAAGCTGGTATATCCACTTGAAATTCCAGAAAAAGCATATTTGTAATACGCATCTGCAGAACCTGCAAAAGTTGTTGATGGAGACACAGCTGTTTCTCCATCTTGTGCAAATGCTAAACTTGTAGTCAAGACTAAGGCAAAAATAGTAATTACTTTTTTCATATTTAATCGGTTTTTGGTTAATTATTCAATCTTGATAATTGAATTGAATTTGGTTATTCTTCTTTTTTATTGGGGCGAAATTATTAACTTTTAGTTAACAGAAAAACTTTTTTAAAACTTTCCGAAAAGAATTATTGATATCCAAAATTCATCGAAAAATAATGAGCAATTCCTATTTTAAACCTAAATTTTTAAAAATTCAATAATCAAATTTTTAACCAAAACCCATAATTTTTCACCATTAATAAATTTTATACACACAAAAAATTCAATTTTAAACCAAAATAATATACAAAAAAAATCATACCCCTATAAAAAACAGGGGTCGTAATACAAATAAAACAAATACCCATAACCAGACTTTTTTTTAAATCCAAAAATACCTATCAAAATATATTCCATAAAAAAAAACCTTAAACTCACTAACAAAATGCTAGTTGTGAGTTTAAGGTTTTAGAACTAAAATTTAAAAAAAATCCTTTTTAGTTTTATTATTTGATTGTTAAAGTCAAACCTCCTGATATAATATTTACTTGTTTTTCTCCATCAAGACTTTTTCTTCCATCTTCATTATAAGTATATCTCAAGAAAACAGGAAGGCTGAATTTTTCCGAAAATTTAATCTCTTTAGCTACATTCAATCCTACATTCGTAAAAGCAAATCCAGCTGTTCCGTCTTGATGCAAACCATAATACGCATTATTATTGATCACAGCAGCACCTACAAAACCTCTTAAGTTTACACCAATAGATTCAATTGAATGTGTATACCCTATTTCTGAATAAGAAGAAAAAGCTCTGTTTTTATTCAACACTTCTCCATTACTATCATACTCAACATCTTTGTAATCATTTCCATTAACTAAAGTATTCCATTGAAAATCAATAGGTACACCTTTGTCTGAGAAATCAAGAAGTATTGATAGATCCATAACTTGAGCAGATCCAAATCCATAATCAAAATAATTGGCTCTAGAAAAACCATACGTTTCCACATTTTTCTTAGTGGCAGGTGCATAATAATCACTTAGCATAACTTTTAAAATTGGAGTAACTTGGTAAGATACATACCAATCATACTCATTATAGGCATCTGCTGCAGAAGACAAATTGGTTGTCATCCAGAATCCTACTGTTAATTTTTCGGTTGCTGCATACGATGCATAAGGCTGAAAAGCTATATTATTCGAATACAATTTTACCCCTCTCCACATATAAGGAGCTACGACATCTACTGCTGCAGTAAATTTTGATTCTGGAGCATCTTGGGCTGCTGCTGGCGCATCTTGTGCAAATGCGAAACTACTCGTTAGCATTAAAGCTAAAACTACTACTACTTTTTTCATTTTGGTTTTGGTTTTTGGTTAGGTTTTGGTTATTAATTTTAAATATGTGCTTTTTTGATTTTTGCTGTAATTTGTTCTGCGGCCAACCGTCCAGTTTCTGCGGCGCCATTCATGAATCCTTGATAATCGACACTGCAATGTTCTCCTGCAAAATAAACATCTCCAATTGGCTCTGCGGTATATAACATGGCCGTATTCCATTGTCCGGGTTTTGGACAGGTATAGCTGGCTTTTACAAATGGATAGGAAGACCAACAGGCAAAAACATGTTTGTTTACATATCCTTTTTTAGACCCTGGGAAAACTTCTTCCATTTGTCCAATGTATTTATCGATTTCTTTTTGAGGCAAATCTGTTTTCCAGATATGTGTTGCGGGCGCGTGCGGATTTTGTACAGCCACTTTTGACAAGGCTATAGATTCATCTCCTCCAAAGAAACAACAATACACCCCTTTGTTACTGGCTACGCTTTTTATACTGCTAGAATCCCAACCGTCATGAATATCTTTGTGAAATAAATAGCCGTAAAAATTGTTTTTCCCTTCGCGCCAAGGTCTGCCTTCGTATCCTAAAAACAATTTGTTATTTTGTCCATAACCCAATTCCTGAATTGAATTTCTCTTCTCAGGAGTCATGTCGCTTAAGTCCATTTTTACGTCGCGCAACATGGTAAACGGAATAGCAATAATTACATAATCGGCCTGAACATCTTCTTTATCCTTAAATGACAATGTATATTTCCCGTCTTTGTTTGAAATGGCTGTCAATATGGATTTCATCACAATTGAATCTGCCACTTTTCCGGATAAATGTTCTATTAATTTCGAATTTCCTTCTCTTATTCTGTATTTTTCGTCGCTATCTCCAAAAATTTTAAATCCTTCAGAAGTATTGGTATCAACCATATCCAAGAGATTGATTGCGGACTGTTCCGAAGTATCCAATCCAAATTCTGCCAAATAAGCTGCAGTAAAAATATCTTTCAACCATTGACTGCATTTCAAAGACTTTATATAATCCTTCAAAGTCATTTTGTCAAAAACTAAAGCGGCAGGGGTATCATAATCTTCTCCTAAACTAGCTGCATCTTTTTGAATTGATGGTGCAATTTTCTTGAACTCTTTGATAATTTCCTCTTCCGAAATATGCCTTCCATCAAAAAAGAAGGTTTCATGTATCAAATTCGCAGCTTTGGATTCGGCGTACATATCGATTAAATCCAAATCAAATTCTTTGGCCAAAGAAAGCATATCTTCATGCGTAGAATCTATAAAATCACCTCCAAATTCGGGATGAATACCCATTTGCAACGCATCACCATAATGTGTCAAAATCCTTCCCCCTAATCTAAAACTACCTTCGTAAATTGTCGATCTAATTCCTGCTTTTCTTAATTGATAAGCCGCATTCAAACCAGCCATTCCAGCACCAACTATCACTACTTTTTTATCATTTGAAGAACCAAAACCTTCACCTTCATCAGATATTGGGTTCCTTGCTTTTTCATCTTCTTTTTTACAACTTACGATTGAAGTTCCGATAATTCCTGTGAGTAAACTAAACTTTGCCACATCGGTCACAAACTTTCTTCTACTAACGGCATCACTATTTTTGAAAGCAATAATTGTGTCGACTTCAATTTCTGGATTTTCATTTGAAAATTGGGCAAGTTTCAAATTCAAAAGAATATTCTTAAGTACGGTTGATTTTGGATTTCTCATTGGTTATTTGGTTTGGTTAGCATTTTATCCACAAAGATTCGCGAAGTAAACACAGAGATAAACAAAGGTTTATTTTTATTCAATACTCTTTTTATACAATCAAAGTAATTGAATTTCATCCTTCTTAGCGTCTTCTTAGCGAATCTTTGCGAAACAACTATTCTATAATCACTGATTTCATATTCATAAATTCTTTGATTCCAATTTCGGACAATTCTCTTCCGTAGCCTGATTTTTTGATGCCTCCAAAAGGGATTCTAGAATCAGAACGTACTAATGAATTGACAAAAACATTACCTGCTTCAATTTTTCTGGCCAATTTATAAGCATTCTCCCTGTCTTCTGTCCAAATTGCAGATGCCAAACCATATCGATGATTATTGGCAATCGCAATCGCATCATTTTCATCTTTAGCTCTAATAATTGTTGCTAAAGGCCCAAAAGTTTCTTCTTGAAAAGCAATATTATTGGCATCTACAAAATCAATTAATGTGGGTTGAAAGTTGCAATGCTCCCGCTCTCCTCCAACCAAAATTTTCGCTCCTTGTTTTAGAGAATGTTCCAATTGGTAACTTAATTTTTCGGCCAAATCAATTCTTGCCAAAGGCCCCATATTGATTCCGCTTTGCAAAGGATTTCCTTGTTGTAGCGCACTTACTTTTTGAGCAAACAATGCAGCAAATTCATCCGCTACTTTTTCGGTAACAATAAAACGTTTGGCACAAATGCAAGCCTGACCCGCGTTTAACATTCTAGATTGAGTGGCTACCGTTGCGGCTTTTTCTACATCTGCATCATTCAAAACAATAAATGCATCCGATCCCCCCAACTCCAATACCGATTTTTTGATATGCTTTCCAGCTAATGCCGCCACAGAAGAACCTGCCATTTCACTGCCTGTCAAGGTAATTCCAGACACAATATCCGAAGCAATAACACTTTCAACTTGTGGAATATCAATGTTTATTTGCTGAAAAACACCTTCTGGAAAACCAGCTTCCAAGAAAGCATTTTCTATGGCTTTGGCACAACCAATAACATTTGGCGCGTGCTTCAAAAGTGTCACATTTCCGCCCATAATTGCCGGTGCAGCATAACGCAACACTTGCCAAAAAGGATAATTCCAAGGCATAATCGCAAAAACAGCACCCGATGGATCATAAACCGACATGCTCTTGAAAGGCGTGTCATATTGCTCATCTTTCAGCATTCTTTCAGCATTCTCCGCGTAGAAATCACAATTCCCTGCTGATTTATCGACTTCGGCAATACCTTCTGACAATGTTTTACCCATTTCATTGGTAATCAGCAATCCCAATTCGTCTTTATTGGCTCTTAATATATCGGCCAGTTTTTTCATTTTATCGGCTCTTTCTTGAAAAGTGGTAGTACGCCATTGTTTGAAAGCCGATTCCGATAATTGCAGTTTTTGAGTCAATTGCGCATTGGTTAATACTTCATGCTCCGCAATAACTGCTTGTGTAAACGGATTTATAGATTTGAATATCATTGTAATAAAAAATTTAAAAGATTGAAAAATTGAAAGATAGAAAGATTTTAAATTCTGTTATTCCGAATTTTTAAATTATTAAATCTTTCAATCATTAAATTATTAATACCATCCCACTGGATCTGTATCCAGATTGATGTTGACTTGTTTTACTTCGAGGTAATTTTCTATACCGTACAATCCCAATTCTCTGCCTGTTCCCGATTGTTTATAACCACCCCAAGGCATTTCATTAAAGGTAGGATGATAAAAATTGACCCATCCAATTCCTGCTCGTATCTTTGGCATTACCCGATGTACACGCGTTACATCTTGCGTGAACAACCCATAACCCAAACCATATTCGGTATCATTGGCCATTGCAATTGCTTCTTCTTCGGTGGAGAATTTCAATAATGCTACTACAGGCCCAAAAATTTCTTCTCTGGCAATTCGCATATTTGGAGTAACATCTGTAAAAATGGTTGGCTCAATAAAAAATCCTTTACTGTCATCTGTATTGCCTCCAAAAGCTAGATTAGCTTCGCTTTTCCCCACTTCGATATAGGCTTTAATTTTGTCAAAATGAGCTTGAGATACGATTGGTCCCATCGTATTTTCGGCAACACTTCCATCACCCACTTTTATATTTTTGGCTCTAGCCACAAACTGTTTTACAAATTCATCGTAAATGGTATCTTGAATCAAAATTCGAGAACCTGCTGTACAAACCTGTCCGCTATTGGCGAAAGCCGCAAACAATCCCCAATCAATAGCCAAGTCCATTTTGCAATCGTCAAAAATGACTACTGGATTTTTTCCGCCCAATTCTAAAGTAACTTTTTTGAGATTTTCGGCAGCGATTTTGCCAATGTATTTTCCTGTTGAAGTTCCTCCTGTAAAAGCAATTTTATCAATTTTGGTATTGCTTATTAGTGCGTTTCCAGCAATGGGTCCATCTCCTGTTACAATATTGATTACTCCTTTTGGAATATCCAATTCGGCTATTAATTGTGCCAAAAACAAAGCCGTCAACGGTGTCACTTCGGATGGTTTTAAAACAACTGTATTTCCTGCTGCAATGGCAGGTCCTAGTTTCCAGGCGCACATCAGGAACGGAAAATTCCAAGGTATAATTTGAGCGCAAACCCCAATGGCCTCACGAGTTACATAACTAAATGAATTCCCAGGAACACTCATGGTTTCTCCATGAATCTTGGTGGCTAATCCTGCATAAAACTCAAAACAAGAAGCTGCATCATCAATATCAAATTCGGCTTCACGAATGGGTTTACCATTATTTTCTACTTCCAATTTTACAAAAGAATCAAAATTGTCTCTAATTTTTCCCGCAATTGCAAACAATATTTTTTGACGGTCTTGTGCCGTTTTACTTTTCCATTCCTCGCCATCAAAAGCAGCTCTTGCAGCATCGACAGCGGCATTTACATCTTCAATTTGTGCTTCTGGAACTGTAGCAATTACGGCCTTGGTCGCAGGATTCAGTATCGCTCTTGTTTTGCCTGATGCAGCATCCACAAAAGCACCGTTGATATACATTTTATACATAATTTTTAAAGTTAGAAGTTAGAAGTTAGAGGTTAGAAGTTTTAAACTTCAACCAAACTTTTATCTTAATTATAAATTTGAATTAAACTCGGCGCTAAATAAATAGTAACCGATTGTCCTATAATTTTTGTCAACGCCACTGACGAATCTTCGGTTTTAATGATTTTTTTACCTGATGCGGTTACCAATTTGTACTTTCTGTGATTCCCTACAAAAATGACATCTTCGATAGTAACCTGAAGCGAAATATCATGCACGATATCAAAAGAAACATTCTCTGGTCTGATGAATAATATTCCTTTATTATCACTTATTTCATGATTGAAATTAAAGGTTTTATCCTCTAATGAAAATGTTTGTTTATTGGCAATGTTCACCGGAATCAAATTGGCCTCCCCAATAAATCCAGCTACAAATTTGGTTTTTGGATGATTGTATAAAGTTTGACTGTCCGACAACTGCTCTATAACTCCGTGATTCATTACTGCAATTCGATCCGACATGGTCAAGGCTTCTTCCTGATCGTGTGTTACATACACAAAAGTTTTATTCAAATCTTTGTGCAACTGTTTCAATTCGAACTGCATTTGTTTCCTTAATTTTAAATCCAATGCACCAAGAGGTTCATCCAATAATAAAATTTCAGGATCGGGTGCAATCGCTCTGGCAATGGCAACTCGTTGTTGCTGTCCACCTGACATTTCAAAAGGTTTTCTGCTTTTGAAAGCTGTCATTTGAACCAATTCAAGCATTTCATCTACTCGTTTATTGGTTTCAGTTTTGCTTAATTTTTTTTGGTGCAAACCAAAAGCAATATTCTCGGCCACATTAAGATGCGGAAACAAAGCATAATTTTGAAAAACCGTATTTACGTTTCTTTTATATGGAGGCAATTGCGAAATGTCTTGTTTATTGAGTAAAACTTGCCCATTGTCCGGAGTTTCAAAACCTGCAATCATGCGCAACGTTGTTGTTTTTCCACAACCGCTTGGTCCCAAAATGGTCAAAAATTCTCCATCTTGGATTTCTAAATCCAAATTGTTTACAATAAGCGAACTTCCGTATGATTTGCTGATTCCTTTTAATTCTAATTTACTCATGCTTAATTCTCTTTATTAAATTTTAACGAAATAAAAATGGCTGCTGACGATATTAAAAATACCAAAGTTGCCACAGCATTTACTTCGGGTGTAATCCCTCTTCTCATCATTCCATAAATTTCTATTGGTAAGGTGTTTTCTCTTGAAATCAAGAAAAAAGTAACAGGAATCTCATCCATTGATAATACTAGTGATAATAAAACGGCACCAATAATGGCTGTTTTTATATTGGGCAAAATCACTTTAAAAAAAGCTTGCAATGGACTGGCTCCCAAATCAAAAGCGGCCATTTCCAAATAGGGATCCATTTTTTTGAATCGAGCCAAAATCTGTGTAATCATAATGGCAATTAAAAAAGTGGTATGACCAATAAAAACGGCTTTTAATGACAATGGAATTCCCATTAAAGGAAAAAGACTCAACATGGCAACTCCCGTCACAATTCCTGGAAGCGTAATGGGAAGTAAAATTAATTTTAGCAAAAAGTTTTTACCAAAATAATTGTATTTGTGCAGCGCATAAGCAGACGGTATTCCAATTATTAAAGCAGCAAGCGTACTTGATATTGCTATTATAAAACTGACTTCGACAGCATTAATCATTGATTGATTGTGAAATAATTTTACGTACCAATCCAACGAATAATGTTCAATTGGAAATGAACTTACCGATTCTTTATTAAAGGAAAACCAAATAATGATGAATATCGGGAAATACAAAAACCACAGCACCGAAAAGGCTGAAAAGGAAATTATAAATGCTCTTATTTTTTTCATGATTATTGTGTTTCGTGTTTTTTCTCGTATCGAGAGGAAAGTTCCAGTAATATAAAAACCAAAATGAGTAAAACTACTCCAACTGCCGATCCAAGAGGTTTGTCATTGGATGTTCCAAATAAATTTTGAACGATGCTGGATATAAACAATGTATTGGGACCGCCCAAAAGCGAGGCCGCCAAGAAATCTCCAAGAGTCAACACTAAGGCTAAAGTACCTCCAGAAATCACTCCAGGCAGAATCAATGGAAAAATTACTTTTCTAAAAGTCACCCAAGAATTGGCTCCTAAATCTTTACTGGCTTCCACCAAAGATTTTGAAATTTGTTCGAACGAAGTATAAATTGGTATACAAACAAAAGGCAAAAAGATGTAAATCAAACAGAGAATTACCGAGAAATCAGAATACAACACAAAACGCAATGGTTTGTCTATAATGCCCATATTGATTAACGACGAATTAAAAATTCCGTTTTCTCCAAGAATTACTTTCCATGCATAAGCCCGAACAATGTAGGACATCCAAAAAGGCAGAACGATTAAAGTATAATAGAACGATTTGTTTTTGGTTACTTTAAAAGCAATAAAATAGGCCAACGGTAAACTCAATACGATACAAGCCAAAGCAACAATTATCGCATAAATAAAAGTTCGAATCAAGGTTTCGTAATACAATGGATTGGTGAAAATCTTGATATAGGAATCAAAATTGAGATCATATACCACTTTTCCAAAATCATCTGTTGCCAATACACTTTGTGTTAAAATGAACAAATACGGCATTACCAGAAACAGGAATAACCACAGCAAGAGTGGAAAAATTAATACATATTTATTGTAGTTCTTCATTGTAAAAAATTATACTTTTTTAATCCATATCAAAAATAGCTGTTGCCATTCTTTTTGTGATTTGCCCGTTAGGAAGTTCTTCTTTTAAAATTAATTTTTGAGCACTTTCACAATTTAGCACTTCATCCATATTTCTAATTTCACCACAGGGAACATTGTTGTTTTTTAATTCTTTGAGTAAAAACGTACCTTGAAATTCACAAAATGCTTTAGACAAAAAAAGACTTAAAATCGCTCTGTTTTTGACTCTCAAACTATTTGAACTAAAACGAACATCCGACAGTAAATCATTTATATTCAAACACGAACAAAGCGATGCAAACTGTTTGTCATTTCCAACCGCAAGAACAATTGCTTTATGATCTTTTGTGTAAAACGTTTCACCATAAGGAGCAATATTTGGATGTAAACTCCCCATTCTTTCTGGAACAATTCCACCCATTAAATAATTTGTTGCCTGATTGGCCAATGTAGCTAAAGCGGCATTATATAATGATACATGAACAGTAGCCCCTTGATTTGAAATACTTCTTTTCAGCAATGCGATCAGTATGGCTTCTTTAAGTTGGTGAGCGGCGAGAATATCAATAATGGCGATTGGTATTTTGACAGCTGTACCTTCTTTTTCGCCATTTATGTACATAAATCCAGCTTCTGCTTGCAATACAACATCAAAAGCGGGAGTTTCATCTTTGGCTCCATAACCACTTATTTGTGCATAAATGAGTCTAGGAAATTTACTTCTTAAAGTTTTCGAATCCAGTCCTAATTTTTTTGAAGAGGTAGGTTTAAAATTGGCTATAACAATATCCGCATCTGCAATCTCATCCAAGACTAATTCAAGATCTTTTTCAACAGTTAAATCTGCCCACAAAACTCTTTTATTATAGTTCACTGAACTGTAATACCCTGATTGATTTTCTTTGGATTCTGATTCTAAAAGCCAACTTCTAGTTACATCTCCATTGTTGGAAGGATTTTCGACTTTTATAACAGTCGCACCCAATTCGGCAAAAAACATTCCTACTGCAGGACCGGCCAAAACCCCCGCTAATTCGACGATTTTTAATCCTGCAAATAGTTCTTGTTTTTTCATTCCTAAAATATTTTTGAAGAAGGAATTATTGGTTTTTCACTTCACTCCAGATTTCGTTGTATCTTTTTCTGTTTTTTACAGGTTGCCAAAAATTCAAGGTTTTAAACATTTGGTCCATGCTTGCCACATCCATTAATTTTTGAGTTTCAGGAGATAATAATGCATTTGCTTCTGGATTTGACACATAATATTGTGTGAATTCAGCAACTTGAGCCATCACTTTTGGTTGAGAAACGTACTCCAACCAAAGTTGTGCCAATTGTTTATTTTTGGCTCCTTTTACAATCATCAAACGGTCAATCCAACCTGTTGCGCCTTCAGTAGGAATAACAGCTTTAATGTTCATTCCTTGCTTGTTCAAATTAGCTGGGGTCAATGGCCATCCCACAGCAGCAACGACTTCTTTATTTTTGAATAAATTATCCAATTCCCCTGCGGAAGCCCAATTTTTACGAACTTGAGGTTTCAATTCTACCAATTTTGCTTTGCAAGCAAGCAATTGCTCTTCGGTTAAATTATACAAAACCGACTGATCTTTTTTGTCATATCCTAACAATTGAGCTGCCAAATAAATAGAAGAAATATCATCATACATTGCGATTTTTCCTTTGTATTTTGGATCAAAGAAAAGGTTCCATGAAGTTGGAGTTTCTTTGATAATATCGGCATTATAAACTAAATAATCCGGTCCCCAAGTAAATGGCATACCGTATGTTTTTCCGTCTTTTTGAACGTCTTTCATTCCAGATAAAACTGGCGAAAGTGATTTCCAAGCCGTTAATTGTTCTAAATCTAAAGGCTCTGCCAAATCTGAAGAAACGATATAACCCGCCACATCGGATGAAGGAGTGATTACATCATAACTAGCGCCACCGCCACTTTGTAATTTTGAAACCAACTCATCGGAAGATCCAAAATAAGTTCCTTTTACAGTCACTCCATATTTATCTTCAAACTCTTTGGTAAAAGAGGCGTCTGCATATCCTTCCCAAGCTAGGATATTTAAAGTAGAACCTTTTAATGCTTCTAAATCAACTGTTCCCGTCTTAGCTTCTTCAGCTTTTTTGCCACAGCTTGAGAATAAGCCCATAATTACTAGTAATGATAATGCGATTTTTTTCATTTGGTTTGGTTTTAGTTAAATAGTAAAAAATTATATAATTTTAGAAATCTAGTCAGAAATTTCTATACTCATTAAGAGTTCATTTTATCATACCAATAATAAATAAAGAACATTCTAAACTCAATTAAGTGAATTTAAAAAATTAAAAATTTAATTTTCTTTGAACCATTAAGAAATTAAGGTACATTAAGTCCCAGAAAACTTAATTTTTCTTAATTTCTTAATGGTGAAAATTTTTCTTTATGTTTATAAATGAACACTAAAAATTGAACACTTTCTTCTTAATGGTGTTCGCTTAATTTAGTAGCTGGATCAATAGGCCAATACATCAAAACCGAACAATTCCCGCTCCTTGGATCGTCTAAATAATCAAATAAAGGCTCAACTAGAATGAATCCGCATTTGGTTTGAGCCGTAACGGTTGGATCTACTATTTCTCCTTTTATCAGTTTGTCGCAATATTCTGCAATGGTCATTTGGTCTTTTACTTTGTCAAAACCAATTGGCATTCCAGCGGTCATTTGTCCCAAACAACCCAATTCTTTTGCTACATCTTGACGCGCATTATAAATTTGTCTTCCAATTCCTTTTCCTTGATAATCAGGATGCACCGAAACGTCAAGTCCATATAGCCATTCCGCTTTTGGATCATGTGTTCCCAACCATAAATTATCCGATATTTCAAGAAAAGTATGGTGTCCTTTGTGATAGTTTTGCTGTAAAGTTGTAGTAGCAGCAATTACTCTATCTCCATCTAAAACAATCATTTGACCTTCAGGAAAAATTTCCATGTGTCTCAAATACTGCTCTTCTGTCATCAATTCTTCAGCTGATAAAGTTGGAAAAACAATTTTTTGAAGTTCTGCTTCTTGTTTTGCGTATTCTGGTGTAGCAGTCTGTAAAATGTATTTGCCTAAAATTTCTTTTTTCATAGCCCCCTAGCCCCCAAAGGGGGAATTTAGATTAATAATAATTATTTTTTATAGTCCTTTCCTTCCCCCTTCGGGGGCTAGGGGGCTACATATTACCGTAACTAATCAATTTCATTTCCAAATATTCTTTCAATCCTTCGGATCCTGATTCATGACCAATTCCACTGCTTTTTATTCCAACAAAAGGCAATTCGGTTCCGTGTGCCGCCCATTCGTTGATACCTACCATCCCGAATTCAAGGTTTTCGGCATACACATTTGCGTTTTTAATGTGATTGGTAAAAACGTATGAAGCCAAACCATATTCCGTATCATTTGCCCATTCAATCACTTCTTCTTGGGTATCAAAAGGAATTACAATCATCAATGGTCCAAATACTTCCGTTTTGATAAATGCTTGTGTTTGTCTTGCTTCAATTAAAGCTGGATGCACAAAAAATCCTTTCTCTGATTTTTCACCACCAATATGAACAATTGCTCCTTCACTTTTTGCTTTTTCGAGCATAGTCAAAGAATGGTTTTGCTGTGTTTTATTAATCAGTGGTCCCACAAAATCAATATCTCCACCATTGATTCCTGTTTTTAGTTTCGAAATATCCTCTTTTACAACAGCAACAAACTGATTGAAAATACTGGAATGCACATAAAAACGCTGTGGCGAAACACAAACTTGTCCACAATTTCTTAATTTGGCAACCAAAGCTTGATGTGCAATCGATTCTACATCAACATCTTTATCAATTATAACAGGAGCGTTTCCACCCAATTCCAATGACAATTTGGTTGATGTTTTTGAAGCACCATCCATTAATATTTTTCCAACACGGGTACTTCCTGTAAAGCTTATTTTTTTCAACAAAGGGTTTTCAATCATTTCCGTTCCTGTCGAAACAGGTTCAGTATTGATTAAATTAAAAACTCCTTTTGGGATTCCCGCTTCGTGCAAGGCTTTTGCCATATTAAAACTCGACAATGGAGTAAATTCGGAACCGCGCATCACAACCGTACAACCCGCCGCCAATGCAGCAGCTACAGCTCTTGCTGGATTATAAGCTGGGAAATTCCATGCCGTAATTACACCAACAACACCCAATGGCTGATAAATGACCATCGAACGTTTGTCAATTCTACTCGAAGGAATAACCCTTCCGTAACTGCGTTTTCCTTCTTCGGCATACCATTCAAAAAGGTTGGCAGAAACTTGCCATTCTCCCCTTGCTTCCAGCATTGGTTTCCCAGTTTCTAAAGCGGTTTCTTTGGCGAAAGCCTCCGCATTTTCCCTCATATAGTTGGCCGCTTTTTTTAGAAACTCTGCTCTATAATAAGGTGTTGTATTTTTCCATCCTTTGAAAGCGGCATCGGCAGCATCAATGGCCAAACTACAATCGGCAGCATTACCGAAAGGAACTTTATCCACTATTTCTTCCGTCGATGGACTTTGCAAATCCCATTTTGCGCCATCTATTGCGTCGCACCATTCTCCATTTATATATTGCTTTCTCATTTTTTTTCTTTTAAGATATCTTTGTCAAAGTTTTGAACTTTGACAAAGATTATTTTACTTCAAAACCTCTTCTATCGCTTCTTCCAAAATCATTAAACCTCTGTGCAACACTTCGTCTTCGATAAACAACGGGCTTAAAATTCTAATACAATTTCCGTACGTTCCTGAAGTAATCACAATCAATCCATTGGCCAAACATTTATCAACAATTGCTTTTGTGGCCACACCATCTGGAATTCCTGTTTTGGGATTGGTAAATTCTATAGCCAACATTGCTCCCAATCCGCGAACATCAGTAATGGTTTCCGGATATAAAGATTGTATGTGTTTGAATTTATCATGAACAATTTTACCGACTTTTTTACCGGCAGCATTGATGTCATTCTTTTCCATGTAATTGATACTTGCCAAAGAAGCCACACAACTCAAAGGACCTCCTAAATAAGTTCCTCCAATAAGTCCTGGTTTTATGGCATCCATAATTTCTTGTTTACCAATTACAGCACCAATCGGCATTCCACCACCCATGGATTTTGCCCAAGTAGACAAATCCGGTGTTACATCATAATGTTCATAAGCTGCCCATTTTCCAGTACGCCCAAAACCGGATTGCACCTCATCAAAAATCAGACAGATATTATTTTCGGTACAAAACTTGCGTAAATATTGAACGTATTTTTTGGAAGCTACTGTAAAACCGCCTTCACCTTGAACTAATTCAAGAATAATCGCAGCCGTTTGACTGATAGAAACAGTTGACGAAAAAGTTTTATGCAACTTCATAATCATCAAATCATCAAACTCATCATGAGTCATTCTATTTTTCATGCTCGGCTTGTAGTAAGGATATTCCAATCGATATACCTCGGGTGCGTAAGGTCCTGCTCCTTCTTTGTATTTCACATTAGATGTCAAAGTCATCGCCATCATGGTACGACCATGAAAAGACCCATCGTAACAGATAACTCCCGATTTTCCTGTAACCGCACGAGCAATTTTGATAGCATTCTCTACCGATTCAGCACCAGATAATGTTAGCATTGCTTTTGTAGATTCTCCGTGAGGTAGTATTTCACATAATTTCTCAGTCAAATCCATATATTGTTCGTAAACCGAAACATTAAAGGAAGCATGAATGAATTTTTCGGCTTGTTTTTGAATGGCTTCAATAATTTCAGGAACGCCATGTCCTACATTATTTACTCCAATTCCACCTGCAAAATCAATCAATTCTCTGCCATCAGCATCAATAATTATAGCGCCTTTGGCCGATTGAATACTTGATGGATTGAAAATTCCCAAAGCGTTTGGAACACTTTTTTTTCTTCTTTCGTATAATTTATCTGTATTACTCATTTTGTTTGCTTGATAATTTTGCCAACTCCAAATCGGGTTGTGCTATTTTATAAATCTTCATATACATATTGGTTTTGGTATCAAAAACCCCTTCCAAAAGATGAATTTTGTCACCAATTAATTCATTTAAATGCTCCATATCTCGGCACATAACATTTGCTTCAATATCAAAATCCCCCGAAACGGATGCCAAAAAACTAACTTCTGGTAATCTTGACAATTCTTCAAAAATAGAGCTCATGAACGTTTTTGGCTTGACCGAAATTAAAATACTGGCATAAGCATTGAATCCAATTTTGTTAGGATCAATTCTACCTATAATTTTTAACGTTCCATCTTCAACCAAATTGATATAACGGTGTCGTATGGTACTTACTGCAACATTAATTTCCTTTGAAATTTCGGTAAAAGACATTCTACCATCTTTTTGCAATAATGTCAATATTTGGAAATCCAATTCATCATCTAATACACTCATCTTTAGCTAATTTTTGTAAAATTTTAATAACAAATCAAAAGTAATTAATTTATTTACAATAAAATACAATTTTTTGGTTTTATTTTTAAAAAACAAACTTATTTTTTGTATTTTAATTCTCCAGCAACCCACGTTTCGAGTGATTCAACATTAGAAACATCTTTTAACTCAAAAGGATTTTTATCTAAAACTATAAAATCGGCATATTTACCTATAGATAAGCTTCCTTTTACGTTTTCCAAATTATCGGCAAAAGCACTTCCTTGCGTGTATGCGTACAACGCTTGTTGCAGTGTTATTTTTTGGCTTTCGCCAATAATAAAACCATCGGCAGCTTTTCGGGTTACGGCAGTTTCGATATTAACCCAAGGATTAATCTCTTTTACCACCGGTCCATCTGTTGATAAAGCCAAATTGATTCCGTTATCCAAAACCGTTTTGCAGGGATAAACCACATCTAATAATGCATCAGTCAATGTGCTTTTGAAATTATTAGCCAATTCATAAATAAATATGGGTTGCATGGCAGCAGTCATATTCATTCGTTTGAAATCATTTATATTTTCTTGGGATAAAAACCCAACATGTTCGATTCTGTGTCTTAAAGTAGGATCGATTTTGAACAAATCACTGTACACTTTCAAAGTCAAATCGACTGCTTGATGACCAATGGCATGCGTTGCTACAGAGAAACCTTTGTCAACCGCTTCTTTGGCGGTGGTATAAAATTTATCATAATCCAATCGCAAAACTCCCTTGTAACCATCGGTGTTTTTATAAGGAACATTCAAGGCAGCAGTAGCCGAACTCAAACCGCCATCCGAAAAGAACTTCACCGTTTTTATCTGTAAAAACTCCGATTCATATTGTTCCGGCAAAACCTGAATTTCATCGCTTCCGTCTGGAATTCGAAGCGGAAAAACATTCATTCTCACTTTTAGCAAGCCTTCTTGATCCAATTGAATATAGGCCGCAAGCAATTCTTCGTTGGCCGCAGGATCTGTAGCACTCGTGATTCCGAGACTTAACAGATAATCATGCGCTTCCAGAATCATATTTTTATACTCCTCGAAAGTAAAAGGCGGAATATTATTCATTATTAACCCCAAAGCTCTCTCTGTAAAAATACCTTGTAAACTGCCGTCTTGATTTTTGCGAATTTCACCTCCAAAAGGCACTTCGGTAGCTTCACTCACTCCCGAAATCTCAATCGCTTTGGAATTGGCAATACCAATATGGGCACAAGTTCTTATGACAAAAACAGGTCGGTCTAAAATGATTTCATCCAAATCTTCTTTGGTAGGTAAACGCTTTTCTTCGAGTACCATTTCATTGATTCCGCGAGCCATAATCCACTCCGAGTTTGGATTTTTGGTAGCGAAATCTTTTAGCTTTTGTTTGAATTCGACTATCGATTTTACGCCTCGAACATCCAGCATATAGGTGCGAAGATGTCCAATTTTCCAAACATGAATATGCGCGTCGTTGAGTCCTGGAACTATAGTTTTCCCTTGAAAATTAATTTCTTTCTCAAAAGAACCAAATTGATTTCGAAGTTCGGTTGCTGTACCAATGGCTTCAATTTTTCCCAAATCATTAATTACTATGGAATCAGCAATGGCGAAAGCCTCATCCATAGTAATAATTGTGGCATTATGTATTAAAATTAGTAGCACTCTTTTTTTTATTTAATTATAGATTTTCAAGTTACTAACCCGTTTTAGAAACTGGTTTGGAAACACATTCTAAAATATATTATCCTCTCTCGTTCAATACGTCTTGAATAGCGGCTTCAATTACATCAAGACCTTCATTCAATTGTTCATCTGTAATTACTATTGGAGGCAAGAAACGAATACAGTTGGTATACAATCCGGCTCTAATTAAAATCAAACCATTAGCAACCGACTTCTTGATTACAGCCATTGCAAAATCCATATCGGGTTCTTTGGTTGTTCGGTCTTTTACAAACTCTACCACAAGCATAGCTCCAAGTCCACGAACTTCACCAATTATCGAGAATTTCTCTTTCATGGCATTGATTCTGTCTGTAATTATTTTACCAACATGCGTTGCACGATCCAAAAATTCTGGCTTGATAATTTCTTTTACCGTTGCCAAAGCTCCAACAACTGCAATTGGACTTCCACTGTATGTTCCTCCAATTCCACCCAAATGCGGTGCATCCATGATTTCTGCTTTTCCAGTAATGGCAGATATTGGCAGTCCAGACCCAATTGATTTTGCCATGGTAACAATATCTGGAATCACTCCAGAATGCTCGATAGAAAGGAATTTTCCTGTTCTACCCGCTCCTGCTTGAACCTCATCGGCAATAAATACGATTCCGTGCTCATCACATACTTTTCTGATTTTTTCTAAGAAACGTTTTGGTACCGGAATAAAACCACCTTCACCTTGAACAGGCTCAATGATAATTGCCGCAACTGCAGATGGATCAACGTGAGAAATCAAATTTTGATCAAAACGTTCGATACAAAAATCAATATATTCTTCTTCTGTCATAGAATTTGGTCTTCTATACACATTTGGAGAGTGAAAACGATAAATATCTTGAGCGTAGCTTCCAAAACCTTTTTTGAATAAACCATATTTACTAGTCAAACTTAAGGTAAGCATGGTACGACCGTGATAGGCGCCTTCAAAACAAATAACGGCCGGTCTTTTTGTATAATATCTTGCAATCGCTACTGCATTTTCTACAGCTTCAGAACCAGAGTTTGCCAACAAAGTCTTTTTTGGAAAATCACCTGGCGTAATTTCGTTTAGCAATTCTGCAAATTCCAAATAAGGTTCAAATGTTGTAACAAGAGCACCTGGATGAATGTATTTGTCCAGCTGATCTTTTACAGCATCAATCACCACTTGTGGTCTATGACCTAAATTTACCATTCCGATTCCACCTGCAAAATCAATCAATTGATTTCCATCTACATCCCATACTAAGGCACCTTCAGCCTTTTCAACCACCACTTCGGTAGATTTACCTAGACCTGCTGGTAATGCTGCAGCTCTTCTTGCTAATATTACTTTACTTTTTGGACCAGGAATTTCTGATACTTTTTTAATTTGAGTTCCCATTTTATTTTTTTTTTTTTGCTTTTTACTCTTTATTCTTTTAATTACTATAAATAATAATTTTCGTCAACTGGTTTATACATTAATATACTGCCAAATCCCGATTCAGGATCATTTATGTAATTGTATAAAGGCCGAATCCATCGAAAACCTGCACTGCGTTGTGGCGTAATTGTAGGATCTATTATTTCGTTATTCATCACCCTTTTGCAATATTCTTCGATTGTCATTTGGTCTTTCACTTTTCCATAACCAATTGTCATTCCTGCAATTATTTGTCCTTTCAATCCTAATTCTTCACAGACTTCATTACGGGCTTTGTACATCTCTTTTGAGAGTCCCAATCCTCTGTATTCTGGTAAAACCCCCATATCTATTCCGTACATCCAATCGCCATTTGGAATTTGTACATTAGTAATCCATAAATTATCAGTCTCTTCCAAAAAAGTACTATCATGTTCTGGAAAATCACACCTAAAAGAACTTGCCGAAGCTACAATAGTTCCATCCTTTTCAACTACAATTTGACCTTCTGGAAAAACTTTTACATGATTTGCAAAATGATTCCTATCTAATATTTCAGACACGTGCAATGTTGGATAACATCTTGATTGTACATATTCCATCTGAACGGCATCTTCTTCTTTTGCGATTCTAATTATAAATGCATCATTCAAAATCTTTTTAGCAATCATATTTTGATTTTATTAAGAGACTAAGATTCTAAGCATCTAAGACTCTGAGTTTTTAAAAAAAATTTCTCTTTTAAATTGTTTCTATAAATCTTAGCCACTTAGTGACTTAGAATCTATTATACTTTTAATTTAAAATTCTCATCTACTGGATAATACATTAAAATACAAGCAAAACCAGCTTCGGGATCATTGATATGATTGTATAATGGTTTTATCCATCGAAAACCTGCTTTTTTTTGTGGAGTTACTGTAGGATCCGTAAATTTTTTAATTTCTAATGCGTAACAATACTCTTCAATTGTCATTTTATGTTTTACTTTTCCGTAACCTATAGTCATTCCTGCAATAAGTTGTCCTATCAACCCAAGTTTTTTACATATTTCTTGTCGAACCAAATACATTTCTGTCGAAAGTCCCAAGCCGCGATATTCAGGTAAAATCCCCATATCTATTCCGTACATCCATTCTCCATCTGGAATATGGGCATTGGTAATCCATAAATTATCCGAAGACTCTAAAAAAGTAGCTTCGTGTGTTGGAAAATGAGATCGAAATGTACTCGCCGAACCTACAATTACGCCATCTCTTTCCAATACAATTTGACCTTCAGGAAATACTTTGATATGATTGATAAAATGATTCCTATTTAACAACTCTGTCGGATCCAAAGAAGGATAACATTGCTTTTGAACATATTCCATCTGAACTGCATCTTCTGGAGTTGCATTTCGAATCACAAATTCATTAAATAAAACATCCTTTGGAATCATAAGCCATTTATTTACAAAACAAAACCTGCTAACAAATACAAAATTGAAGAAACAGCAAATATTACCAATTGATACGGAAATTGTGAAATTCCATGTTGCATCATATTCACTTTACAAGATTGAGCCGTTAGTACCCTATTATCTGAAAAGAAACAGGCAGCTGCTCCCCAAACGGTACCTGAAGCTAATGCTCCTTGAACCAACCAAAAATTGGCTCCCAACGTATGAGACAACAATGCAGTTGTAGGAACCAAAATAGCATAGATCCCCCAGTTTGAACCAGTTGCCCAACAAATCCATGCTACTAAAGCAAAAACGATAAAAGGCAAAGTAGCACTATTCAACCAACTAATTCCTTGTAAGTTCTCTACAACAAACTCGTTGAATCCTAAAGCATTTTGAACATCTTTCAATAAATATGTAAAACCCAAAACAGTTAAAACAAATGTGATTGTCTCCAATCCCAATACAAAATGTTTCGAAATTTTATTAAATTTAATCACTTTGAAAAGTAAAAAATAAAGGTAAGTAAACACAACAGCCGTAACAATACCGCGCAACGCATCAATACTACCAAAAATATATTCAGAAGAGAAAGTAAAACTTCCCCAATAATCCATATCAAAAGGGTAAGGAAAAACAGTACACCAAATTAAAACTAGAATTGGAAGTATAAAATAAAGTAATTTTCCTTGTTTAGCATTTGGTTTTGCTATTTTAACTGCGGCTGGTTCTATTGGTTTTACATTGGCTTCAGCTAATTTAATTGCTTTAGAATCTGGAATCAATTGAAAAACAATTAAACCTCCCATAATCAATGAAATCCATGCCGAAAAATTATAAGGTATTGTTCCCAAAAATGCTTGAATAGGATTTGTTATTGCAACTCCTGCCGCATCCAAAACACCACCATCTATAGCGACAATTTGTGTACCGTAAAAAATTGTCCAAGTCGAAATAGGAAAAATAATAGTAAAAGGCACACAAACCATTGTCAATACCAATGCTAATTTTTCTCTAGAAACTCCAAACTTATCAGTAATAGGTCTCATAGTATTCCCAACAGACAAAGCGCTTAAATAATCATCTAGAAAAAAGAAAAAACTCAAGAAATAAGTCATTATTAAGGACTGTTTTTTGTTTTTTACATGATTTTCAGAATATCGGGCTACTGCTTTGATACCTCCAGAGACATTTAACAATTGAACAAATGCTCCATATAATATACAAACTAAAATTACCCAAATCAGTCCTTGATCGTGTGCGTCTCTAGCGATAGAAGTAAACATACCGTCAAACATATTCAGCGGAAAAATCATTCCTTTTCCTTCAGGAAAATATTCTGTAGACCCTCCATGTTGTGCCAATAATGCAAATCCGATCGCACAACCTATAATTAAAGGTTCCAATGCTTTTCTAGTAATCATTGCAATTCCCAAAACAGTAAATGCAGGAACTAAAGCGTGCCAATGGATAAAATAACAAAGAGTAGCTAAGAACAATAAGGCTACACCAATAATAGTAGAGACTGATTTCATAAATTTAATAGTTTTAGTTTGGTTTGGTTTTTGGTTTTTGGTTTTTGGTTTTTGGTTTTTTTAAATAATTTAAATGGGTTATTCTTTAAATTAATAATCTATACATAACGCCTTATTCCCAACTTATTCTTGTTTGTAAATAAATCAACATGTATATGATTATTTTGTAAATCTAACAATATTTTTAATACACGCAAAAATATTTATTGTTTTTTTGTAAAATATTGTATATTTGAAAAAATTTAAAAGTAAAAATTATGTCATTTAACGAAGTAAAAAACTTTATAAACGGGGAGTTTACCCCCGGTAGTTCTACAAAAAAACATTCCGTTATCTCGCCTTTAGACGGTAAGGAATTGACTACTTTCAACGAATCAACCATGGAGGATTTGAATGAAATTATCAGCTCAGCACAAATAGCCCAAAAAGCATGGCAAAAAGTCACCTTAAAAGAAAGAGCTCAAGTTTTTTATAAGTACAAACAATTATTAGAAAAAAACAGCGAAGAATTAACCGAGATCATTTATAGAGAAAACGGAAAAATTCATAGCGAAGCCAAAGCCGAAATTGACAAAGCGATTGAACTTACTGAATTTGCTTGTTCTTTACCACAATTTGTAAATGGAGAGAATATGGAAGTAAGCAAAGGGGTTTTTTGTTCATCGACCAGAGTGCCATTAGGAATTGTAGCTTCAATTGTTCCTTTTAACTTTCCAACTATGGTTCCCCATTGGACAATTGTAAACGCTATTGCCCTTGGGAATGCATTTATCTTAAAACCTTCTGAAGCTGTTCCTATCAGTAGTCAATATACTGCCAAACTCCTTAAAGAAGCAGGTCTTCCTGATGGATTGTTCAATATTATAAATGGAACACAAAGCACGGTAGAAAACATTTGTGATCATCCAGCAATTCAAGCCGTTACTTTTGTAGGATCTACCAAAGTGGCCAAAATTGTGTACCAAAGAGCTAGCAATAACCTAAAACAAGTATTGGCTCTTGGTGGTGCAAAAAACCACATCCTATTATTACCAGACGCACATCCTGAAATGGCATCATCAAATATTGTTGCTTCAATGAGCGGTTGTGCTGGCCAACGTTGCATGGCGGCAGCTACCTTAATTGCTGTTGGAAATTGCGATGCCATCCTTGACAAATTAATTGGTGATGCTCAAAAAATTCAATGTGGTACAACTTTAGGAGCTGTAATTTCGAAAGCCGCCAAAGACCGAATTGAAGGATACATTACAGAAGCCGAACAACAAGGAGCCAAAATTATTTTGGATGGTAGAAATACAGTAGTACCAGGAAAAGAAAATGGTTTTTATGTAGGACCTACTATTATTGACTATGCAACTGCAGATATGAAGATTGCAAGAGAAGAAGTTTTTGGTCCAGTATTAGCAATAGTTCGTGTAAATACTATTGACGAAGCTTTGGCAATAGAAAACGCGAATCCGTATGGCAATGCGTGTTCTGTATTTACACAAAGCGGCGGTTTGGCCAATTATGTGACGGAAAATGCTTCCGCTGGAATGTGTGGCGTAAATATTGGAGTACCAGTTCCTAGAGAGCCATTTGGTTTTGGAGGATGGAATGAATCCCGATTTGGTTCAGGAGACATTACAGGAAAAAGTTCAATTGGCTTTTTTACCAAAGAAAAGAAAACAACAACCAAATGGAATCCTGAAGCAGGAACCAACTGGATGAGCTAAGAATATATGGCAGATTCTAGATTCCTGATTTTAGAATATAGAAATAGAGTTTTGAATTTGATTTTAGCTTTTTAGAAAAAAATTAAAAACAAAAAGGGGTATTTGCAAATGAAGATTGGAAACAAAAAGTATAATATTCAAAAATTAAAGTTTTTTTTGTAAATTTAGTCTTCTAACCACTTAAAACCAATTCATTATGATACGAAAAGCCACAATTCAGGATTTAGATCAATTGACAAATCTTTTTGATCAATATGTAGTTTTTTATAAAAAGCCTTCAAATAAGGAGAAACATTATTCCTATTTAAAGGAACGATTAGAAAATAATGAAGCCACAATATTTGTATCAACTGATGAGACAAATCAAGAAGTAATTAATGGTTTTGCTCTTATTTACGTTACATTTTCTTCATTAGCATTGAACAAAATTTTAATTCTAAACGATCTTTTTGTAGATTCTTCTATTCGAAAAAATGGAATTGGAGAAAAATTAATTTTAAAAACTGTAGCATTAGCAAAAGAAATTGGGTCCAACATTATCCGACTCAGAACCGCAAAAAACAACACAGCAGCCCAAGGATTGTATCATAAAATGGGTTTTGTAAGGGAGGACTATCTCTATAGTTATGACCTTACAGTCAACTAATATTAATAAATAAATTAAACACATAATGTTAAGTAAAGAACAAATCATAAGTGACAGTAAAGAATTCAGTTTATTTTCATGGTCAGCACAAGCCAATGTAAACCCAATAGCTATAGAAAGAGCTGAAGGTGTTTATTTATATGACTATGACGGTAACAAAATAATTGATTTTTCCTCTGGTTTAATGTCCGTAAATATTGGTCATGGTGATCAAAGAGTTACGGCAGCAGTGGTGGAACAAATGCAAAAAGTAAGTTTTGTAACCCCGACTTGCACCACCGAAATTAGAGCCAAATTATCAAAAAAACTTTCTGAAATATGTCCTGGTGATTTGAATAAAGCTTTCTTTACCTTATGTGGAACTTCTTCTGTAGACAATGCTATCAAATTAGCCAGATTGTATACTGGAAGACATAAAATTATTGGTCGATATAGAGCTTTTCATGGTGGATCCATTGGTGGAATGTCTGTGGGTGGTGATCCTAGAAAACTGGCTAATGATTCGCAACAAATGCCCAATGCAGTTTTACTAGATGATCCCTACTATTTCTTTGGCATGAAAGATTTAGATGATACCACAAAATTAAGTTTAAGTTTAGAATATGTAGAGCGAGTAATCCAGTTTGAAGGTAAAACGAATATTGCTGCTTTTATTTTTGAAGGAGAAAGTGGTTCTTCGGGCTGTTTGCATTATCCAAAAGGCTATTTGAAAGGCGTTAAAGCGCTTTGCGAAAAATACGAAATTCTTTTTATTGCCGATGAAGTAATGAGTGGATTTGGAAGAACCGGAAAATGGTTTGGTTTTGAAAATCACGATATCATTCCCGATATGGTTTGTATGGCCAAAGGATTAACTTCCTCTTATCTTCCTTTAGGTTGCTTAATGGTTTCTGATAAAATAGCTGCAAAATTCGATAATACTCCAATGATGATTGGACTTACTTACAATGCTCATCCTGTTGCTTTGGCAGCTGCATTGGCTGTAATTAATATTTACGAAAGTGATAATTTGATTGCCAATACCAGAAAAATGGGTGCTTATCTAGAATCCAAAATTGAAGAAATGAGAGCCAAGCATCCAAGTATGGGCGCTTTTAGAAACACAGGTCTTTTAGGATGTTTGGATATTCTAAAAAACAAAACTACAGGCGAATTGATTGCTCCTTACAACGCCAGTGGTGATGATTTAAAAGTTACTAATCTTATTGCTGCCAAAGTGAGAGCATTGGGATTATACACTTTTGTACGTTGGGGATATATTTTCATAGCTCCACCATTATGCATCACCGAAGCTGAAATAGACGAAGGCTTGTCTATTATTTCACAAGCGTTGTCTATAGCCGATGAGCATCTTGTATAAGTATAAAAAAAGAGGATTTCATAAGAAATCCTCTTTTTTTATAAAATTATAATATTAACAAATTGTATCATTTTGAAAAACATTATTTATAATTTCATAAATTTTGTCTTTATCCAAGGGCTTTGTAATATACCCCGAAAAACCTGCATTCATTATACTTTCTTTTACTTCAGATGAGGAATGTGCCGTTTGAGCAATTACAATACATTCTGGATCTTTAGCCTTTATTATTTCAAATGCTTCATAACCATCTAAAACTGGCATTTTTATATCCATAAATATCAAATCAATATCCGTATTTGATTGGTACAGATCAATTGCTTCTTGTCCATTTTTTGCTCTTATGATACGATGATTTTTTTTCTCTAAAATAGTTTTAAGCAATAGGTAGTTAATATTATCATCCTCGGCAACCAATATATTTTTTCCTTCAGAGTCATTTGGAACAATCTGAAAATCATCATTATATTCATTGGATTTACTTTCGTCATATAGTAATGGTATAGTAAACTTAAAAACGGAACCCTTACCGTAAATTGATTCTACTGAAATTTCTCCTCCAAGCATTTCAACATAAGCCTTGGAAATAGACAAACCCAATCCCAATCCACTCATAGAAATAGAATAATCATTATCTACTTTTCTAAAACGATTAAAAATAACTTCTAAATCTTTTTCACTAATTCCAATTCCTGTATCCTCAACTCTAAATTCTAAAAATTTATAATCAGGACTGATAGTATATCCAAAAGCGATATGCCCTTTATCTGTAAATTTTATAGCGTTGGTCAACAAATTAACAATAACCTGTTTTAATTTTATTTCATCTGTTAAAATAGTATTGTATAATTTGCAATTGCTTTTTAATAAATAAAACTGAATTTCTTTTTCCTCAGGAATAGTAACTCTCAATGTATTAAATAATTCTTTCAAACATTTATCAATATTCAATCCTATAACCTTTGGTGCAATTTGTTTGGCATCAATTTTAGACATTTCAATTAAATCTTCAATAATTGAAACCAAGCTTTTGCCGCTACTATTAATTATTTGAAGGTATTTCCTTTTTGATTCATCTGTTAGTTTTTCATCCATAAGTAAATCCGAAAAACCCAAAATGGCATTCATAGGTGTTCGGATTTCATGCGACAAGTTGGCCAAAAAAGTTGATTTTAGCTTATCGCTTTCTTCTGCTTTCTCTTTAGCCTTTTTCAATTGAAACCGATTCTTTCTATGGTCGTCAAATAAATTACCAATATAACCAAATTCACCAGGTTCTCTTTTGAGATGACTTATTGCTATTTCTTGATCGGTTTCAAGGATAGTTGTTATTAACCGAAGTGGTCTGTATACCCATTTTCTAGAGTAATAAAAAACACTAATAAGACTAATAAAAGTTGTAATTACTACAATTAGCAACAACTCTTTGGTTCTTTCAAAATTAAGATTTGAAGGCCTTTCAAAAAACAACTTCGCTACTATGTTAGCATCAGTATCTCTGAGGTTAATAATTGAAGTTACTTTTTTATTACTATTAGAATCCATTTCGACTTTATTAAAAAGTTGAATTTTGGAAGAAGTAATTTCTTCTAGATTCCTAAAAAATTTGTCATCTAAAAGACGAGCCATAAAGAAATACCCTGAAGGTTTGGTCTTTGTTTTTTTTGGATCATTGGATGTATGTATGGTTCCACCAAAAACCTCAATAACACCTTCTGGAATATGCATGTAAAATCTAGAATATCTATTTCTATACAAATGTTTCATTGCTTGTATAGAGATAAAATCTTTAGTTTTAAAATTCGGTTTGGCAGTTTTTACAATCAGTTTTTTATTTAAATCATATACTGCAACATAGTCAACTTCATAAGTTGGAAACTCATTGGCAATATAATTTTTATACCAAATTGTGTCTTTACTTTTTGTGAATTTTACTAATGCATCCCAATAAGTTAAGTCATTTATAGTAACAATTTGTGTCTTTGAATTAAAATCAAATAATCGATTCACTTCGGTTTTGTACTGACTTGAATTGTCTCTGTAAACACCTCTTTCTTGCTGAACTGTATAAAGATAAAGAGAAAGAAATAACAATAAAAAAAGCGAGCAAATGCCAATGATAAGTATAACCAGTTTGGAATAAGTCGTTAACCTAAGTGTTAATTTCATACAATAGATATAGGGTTATCATCCGAAATAAATTGCAATATACATTTTTTTTCAGAAAACAAAAAAAACACAACTCATTGATAAGTCGTGTTTTATATTTGTTAATCTATTTCTTAATATTGTATTTTTTAAGAAATTCCCTTGTTTTAAAACCTGATTCTTTAAGATCATCAGCCTTCCAGTTCCCCTCAGATCCTGCTGTCGTTTTTAACATCGAACAAGTTTCATCTTTATCTGAAACAGACCAAACGATCCAACTTAATTTTCTTTCTTCCATCCAATCAATGTATTCTTGCCAAGCTTTATAATTCATTGGTCCATCTCCTGATGCTTCCATCCCAGCCGATTCTGACACAAAAATAGGTAAACCACTTTTTATAGCTTCGTCAGTTCTGTCACGCAACCATTTTTCGTGAGTTGCCGCATAAAAATGCATGGTGTACATTAAATTACTATAACCTTTGATGGGATCTGCCGCAGGTAAATTGACATCCTGATCCCATTTTGGACAACCCACCAAAATAATATTATCCGGATCATTGGCTCGAATCACTTTGATTACTTCTTCGGAGTATGCTTTTACTTCTGGCCACGTTTCATAGTCCGGTTCGTTAAAAACCTCGTAGATCACATTTGGATATTTTCCGTATTTCTTAGAGATTTCATCAAAATATTCCTTGGCTTCTTTCAGATTAACATTGTGACTGTGCCAATCGATGATTACATAAATATCGGATTTGATGGCTCCTTTTATAACAGATTCAATTTTATCTTTGGCAAAATCGGGCTCCTTCATATAAGGATGCTCTCCTATTTCGATACCCATTGCGGCACGAATAATTGTGCAATCAAAATCTTTTTTTAGCCACGCTACCGTTTTTTCTGTATAAAATCTGGGCCAAATACTATGCCAGCCCAAACTCACCCCTCTTAAAACAATTGGGTTTTGATCTTTATCTACTAGCTGTGTTCCTTTTACGCTAAGTTGCCCGTGTTTTTTAACAAATTGTGCATTTGCCATACTGCAACTCAATGCAAGTAAAAGCAGGATTATTTTTGATTTGAAGTTCATATTTTATTATATATTATTTTGACGATGGATGATAATTTAGATTAAAATAATACCTAACAGGTTAAAAGAAACCTGTTAGGATAAATAATATTTCAGACTTATACATTTAAGGAATTAGTTTTAATGTAATTACATCATGAGAAGCAATATCACCAGTGAAATTCTTTTTGGTTGTTCCTGCTTCTTTGTTTTTCCAAAGATCTTTGATTTTGAAGATTGATTTATTAAAATCGGCATCATAACCAAAATCAGCATCTTTAATAGAGTTCTTTTTCCAATCGTAATTTATTTTTTTTGGAGCATCGGTTCTGTTTAAGAAAGTTACAGCCCAAGCGCCATCGGATAAAGGTTTTACCCAAACTTCCAGTCCATCTTCGGCAGAAAGTTTGAATCCTTGTATTCCTAATTTATCCTGATTTACGGCAATCAATTCTTTATTGGTCAAAATAGCCAAGGTTTCTTTGGACATTTTTCGGAAATCATTTCCTGCGATTAATGGGGAAGCCATCATGCACCACATCGCAAAATGGGTTTTGTCCTCAGTATTAGTCATTCCGTCACCCACTTCCATCATATCAAAATCGTTCCAATGATCTGGGCCTGAAAATTTACGGATGTCTTTGCGCATTTCGGCAATTTTCATGAATCCCCAAGACGACCAATTTCCTTCTTCGTGGTGGAACTCACAATCGAAACATGGATAAATATCACCTGAAATTCTCCAAAGATTTCCAATAGGTTTTCCCCATTCCCATGGTTTGGTATCACCCCATTCGCAAAGGCTGAAAACGATAGGTCTTCCCGCAGTTTTCAAGGCATTGCTCATCGTGGCATAGGCTTCGGGAGCGTTGATTCCGGCAGTATTACACCAATCGTATTTCAGGAAATCAATCCCTAAGTTTGCATAAAAACGAGCGTCTTGATACTCATATCCGCGCGTGCCTGGGTAACCTGCACAAGTATGGGTTCCGGCACAATTGTACAAACCAAATTTCAATCCTTTGGAATGTACATAATCGATTAAGGATTTCATCCCGCTTGGGAATTTGATTGGGTCTGGGACTAGATTTCCATTGACATCACGCTCTTTTGTCATCCAACCATCGTCGAGTACGATGTAATTATAGCCTGCAGCCGCCATTCCGGTTGAAACCATAATATCGGCTGTTTCTTTTACTAGTTTTTCATCGATGTTGGTTTCGAAGGTGTTCCAAGAATTCCAACCCATTGGTGGTGTCATGGCAAGGCCTTCGAATTTTCCGGCTCCTTGTTTGTAGACATTTCCTTGAGAGAATCCCTGAATTGCGATGCTTCCTAAAAGAAAGCTGAGAAGTATTTTTTTCATTTTTTTGTATGTTATTATTTTTTAATGTAACACTATTGTCCGGCATATTTCAATTTATTCGGCAAGCAGTTTTAAACTGATTTATATAATTTCCACTTAGGCATTTTGTTTCAACCTAGATGATTTGATTTATGGCAGTATCGCTCTATTTAATATTGAATTACCGTTTGATTTCAAAAATAAAACCACCCTTTTAGCTCATTTTAAATGGACTATATATTCTTTCTATTTAAATTGGATTGTAAAAAAAACAAAGACAAAAGATAAAAACACAAATAGTATTACTGGTATTCGATTGGGATTTTTATTTTATATTATTTACAAAATAACAAAGAATTTAACTTACAAGTTTAGTTAATTGATACTAAAGATAGTGATACTTTTTTTTCAAAATATACTTAAAAAACGGCAAAAAGAAAAAAGTAACTAATCCTAAAACAAAGAATTCCCCAATCTTTTGATTAGGGAATTCTTAAACTAACTCAATAAACAATAACCAAATTTTTATTTTAACGCAAATCCTAAATTATCTATATAAAAAGTAGTTGCAGTACCATCACTACCAAACACTAATTGTCCAATAGTAGCTGGTGCAACTGTCATCCCTAAATCAGACCATTTTACAACATAAGTAGCATAATCCGCGGCAATGTTAAACCATACTTCATGTCCCCAATCTCCGCCAACAATAACTCTCATTCTTGCAGCAGTTTTCAATTTCATTTGAAATTTAATCCCTACAGCATTTGCTGGAACTGGATGTCCACCATTAGCCCACATATCAATTTGAAAACCAGACCAAGATGTAATATCAACTTTGATCGCTTTTTCGCCTTGAGCTACTTCTTCTGGTGTAGCGTTTTCAGTATTGGTATTTGAAACACCCCAACCACCAACACCATCAATACCGTGAAAAGCATCATCATATATAGCTGAACCTATTGCATCTGTAGAAGTAGAAGAACCAGAAATAGTGGTCACTGTAGGGTATTTTCCATTAGACCCTGCAGGGACAGTTACTTTAATTTGTTCCAAAGTACTTGAAATAACGGTTGCGGGTGTTGTTCCAAATTTTACAGTTGGATTCAAAAAGAAAGAACCATAAATTGTTACCACATCTCCATCTGCTGCATTAATTGGGTTGTAGCTTTTCAAAATGGGTGCCGGTGGCGCAATTACAAATGGATAAACAACTGAGCCATTAGTTGTCTCTATTTTTAATTCACTGGATGCATTGGCATATGGTGTATTTAAATCTATAGTTACAAAAATAGCTGAATCTGTAACCAATGTAGGATTGAAATACGTATCAACACCATTAAAATAGATTTTTTTGACCCCCAAAAAACCGCTTCCTTGAATCACATACATATTAGCAGGATATCCAAGAGTTGTAGGGACTAAATCCCCAGCTTCGGCTTTACTTACACTGGTTACTGTCAATGAACCGACTGAATTACTATTATCATCGTTTGAACAGGAAGAAAACAGGCTTATAAATATTGAAGCTATCATAAAGATGCTTAATATGTGCTTTATTTTTAAATTTTTCATAGTGTTTTTTTATTTAAAAGTATAAGGAACAGGTGGCTCCAATAACTTAGGGTTTTTGGCTACATCATTATCTGGATAATCCATAAAAAAGTCATTTGTGCTATGATCTGCAGAATAAACAGGCGTATAATATCTTGCTCCACCTCTATCTCCTCTATTTTGAGCAGACATAATTGCGATGGCTTTAGTTTTGTCAATACGACCTAAGTCAAACCAATAATCTCCTTCAAAGCAAAGTTCCAATCTTCTTTCTTTAAAAATATCATCCGCAGTGATACTCGCTTTAGTAGATAAACCTGCTCTTTTTCTTACTGCATTAAAAGAATTTAAAGCTCCTGCATCAGAAGTGCTTCCGCCACCGGCCAAAACGGCTTCAGCGTGAATCAGCAATAACTCAGCATATCTCATAATATAAGTATTGTTATCCATCATAGCCCAAGCATCAGCTGGTCCTGTGTTTGCTGAAACAACACCAAGACAATATTTCTTGATCCCTCCACCAGAGTTTTGTGCGTTTGATTCATCAACAGGAACTGTAAAACCTGTACCTGTTGTAGTTTTAATATCTGGATAGATAGCACCTGGAGTCATAACTGTTTCTTGTTTTCTTACATCACCTGCTTCATACAAAGACAATACCTCTTGTGAAGGTCCAAAAACTCCACCATAAGAAGCGTTTGAAGTAGATACTGTTGAAGAACTAATTCCGAATTGTGTATTACAATTATTCGCGGAGCCATAGTTTCCATCGCCTTTCCATTGCAGAGAGAAAATAGATTCTTCATTATTATTATTTTTGTACTTGAATAAATCTGCAAATGAAGAACCAGGTAATGCATCCCCACCCAATAATTTAAACTCTCCGCTATTGATTACACTTTCGGCCATTAATTTTGCGTTGGCATAATCCTTTTGATACAAGTATACTTTCGCCAAAAATGCTTTGGCAGATCCTTTGGAAACGTGTCCATTGTCACTGTAGTTTGCACCTCTTTTTTTATCTGCCAGTCTATCAATAGCCGCTAAATAATCTTTTACAATTAATCTATAAACATCGACTTCAGGGTTTGTATTAATTGCTGGTTCCTTAGAATAATCCAAATTGTTTTCAATAATAGGTACTGGGCCCCAAATGCGAACTAAATAAAAATAAGCAGTTGCTCTCATAAAATAGGCTTCTCCAACAGTATTTTGCAACACTTTTGGATCAACTCCGGAACCTACTCTAGACTCAAGGAAATTGATAATTGCATTAGCTTGAGCCACATTGGCCCATAAAGATGACCAACCATTTTCTAATTCTGGATCACTCCCATTCAAAGAAAAAGTTCTAAGCCCACTTACATCTGGTGAACCAGAATACATATTTCCAGACCCCACTTCTAGTGCCCAATAAAATTTATTGAACAATTGAAACCAAGTTCTGCTATACATACCATTGGTTGCTGCCACTACTTGTTCGTTAGTAGAGTAGTATGAATCTAAACTTATAGAATCTTCTGAAGGTCTATTGGTAAAATCATCACTACAAGACCCAAAAACCAAAAACACAATTGCTGCACTCAGCAATTTATAGGTACTAAAAAAAGTTTTATATTTCATTTTTTTATTTTTAAAATTCTACGTTAAGTCCTAATGAATACATTCTAGGCGAAGGGTATCTTCCATTATCAATACCCGCTAAAAGTGGATTTTGATTGAAAGAACCAATTTCAGGATCATAACCAGAATAGTTCGTAAAAGTATATAGGTTTTGAGCTGAACCATACAGTCTTAATCTATACATTTTTAATTTTGTAATTAAATCTTGAGGCAATGAATAACCAAAAGTTAAGTTTTGAATTCTCAAATAAGAGCCATCTTCAATATAACGATCTGAGATAAGAAGGTTATTATTAGCCGTATTGTCAATTGGTCTTGGAATGTTTGTATTGGTATTAGTAGGAGTCCAATAGTTAGATGCTTCCACTAATTGATTCTCATATAATGAAGCATTTGTTGTTCCTGCTCTTCTAGTTAGATTCATAATATCATTCCCATAAGAACCTTGTATGAATAATGATAAATCAAAGTTTTTATATTTAAAATTATTTGTGAATCCATAAGTAAATTTAGGGTGTGGTGATCCTATTAACGTTTTATCTTTGGCATCTATAACCCCATCTGCATTCACATCTTTGTATTTAATATCCCCAAGATATGTTTCGCCAGCACCAGTACCCACAGCTTGGCCAAATTGTAATGGCGCTGCATTTAAAGTATTCAAATCATTAAAAATACCATCAGTAACATATCCATAAAACATACCAATTGGTTGCCCTACAACTGTATTAGTAACAACAACAGGTTGGTAACCATTAGTGTTTACCTGTTGAGTTAACACAACACCATTTTGCATTTCAACTAATTTATTTGAATAATGCGAAAAGTTGAATGATGAATCCCAATTAAAAATACCATTCCCCTTCAAAGTATAGCCAACAGTAATATCATATCCTTTGTTGTCCATTACTCCTAAATTAGAGTAAGGTGCAGAAATTCCACCATATTGACCTCCTCCACCTGTAAGGTAAATTGGCAATGGAACTTGGAATAAAAATCCTTCCGATTTTTTATCATAAAAGTCAATACTTGCATTAAAACTTGAATCAAACAAAGTAAAATCAATACCTAAGTTTGTTTGGTTTAATGACTCCCAAGTTAAATCAGGATTTGGAGAATTGGACACTAAGAAACCGCTACCTAAACCAGAATTTTGAGTAGCTAACATAGCTGTATATCTATTATTCTCAATTTGTTGATTACCTGTTTCCCCATACCCTAATCTGAATTTGATATTATCCACATATTTACGGGTATTCTCCATAAATGATTCATTAGAAAGTTTCCAAGAACCAGAAATTGATTTAAATGTACCAGTTTGATTCTCTGTAGTTGGATCAAATTTAGATGACGTATCTTGCCTGATAGATCCCATAATGCTATATTTATTATCAAAATCATAGATAATACGTCCAAAAATTGATGCCAAAGACGCACTCCCTTTATAACCTGTAACCGTATTGTTTTTTGGATCGGCCAAATTGATAGTGTGAACGTCATTACTTTTGAATCCTTGAGAAGAAGTAACTACACCTTCCCAGTGACTGTCGTTCGCTTCTTGTCCTAATAAAACAGTAAAATGATGTTTACCCAAAGTTTTATCGTAAGTCAAAAAGTTTTTAAAATTGGTAGAATACCAATTTTGATTTCTAGTATCCAAATCCGCTAATAGATTCACTTGTGATCCCCATTTGTAAGATGGTCTAAAATCTTCATTTTTAGAATATTCTGTGTTTGCAGCAAACTCAGTTCTAAATTTTAAACCTTCAATTATTGAAAATTCAGCATATATATTTCCTAAAAAGTTTTTCCTATTCAATTTATTATCCCTAGTCAAAGCTTCACCAACAGGATTATAATATGTTACACTTTGGTCTGCAGATGGTGGTCCTGCAAAAGTCCCATCAGGATTACGCACTGGTATATCAGGAGATTGCATTAAAGTGTTACTTATAAGCCCTTGAAAACTTTGATTTACAGTAACCTTTTCATCCGTAATACCAGAGGATAGATTTGATCCTATTCGCAACCAACTTCTGATTTTTGAATCCACATTCAAACGAATTGTATATCTTTTCAAACCAGATTCGATAATTGTACCTTCTTGATCTAAATATCCTCCAGACAAATAATAACTAGAACCTTCTTTGGCTCCAGAAAAGGACAATTGATGACTTCTAGAAACCGCAGTTCTATAGACTTCATCCTGCCAATCTGTTCCCTTGCCTAACAATTCTGGGTGTGAAAATTCAGGACGTGTTTCGTAACCATACAAATTAGCCAAATTGGTTTTGTTTGTTGCAAATTGTTGCAAGTTCATAACGTCCAAAGTTTTGTAGTTTGAGCTTATTGAAGTATATCCTTCATAAGCAATCTTACCACCTCCTTTTTTACCAGTTTTGGTTGTGATTATAATAACCCCATTAGCACCTCTAGAACCGTAAATTGCTGTTGCAGATGCATCTTTTAAGATATCAATAGACTCAATATCACTTGGATTTAACATAGATAATGGGCTAACTGCATTATTACCTCCACCACCTGTTGAGGAAAATCCTTCTTTCCCTACCAATGCTTGGCCACTAGATGATTTACCCGTGGCATCACCAGAAACAGGAATTCCATCAATTACATATAGAGGTTCATTAGTTCCAGAAATAGAAGTAGTTCCTCGAATCCTAACCGATGCAGCCCCCCCAGGAGCACCACTATTATTAGAGACCGATACCCCAGAAGCTTTACCCTGCAGCATTTGATCTACACTTACTACTTTTAGGTTTTCAATGTCTTTTGCTCTTACGGAAGATATAGACCCATTAAGATTTCCTCTTTTTTGAGTACCATATCCAATTACAACGATTTCTTTCAAGTTTTCTGAAGAAGAAGTTAAGGTTACATTCTGCTTAGCATTTCCTTTTACAGCTACTTTTTTAGTATCAAAACCGATGAATGTAAAAGTCAAAGTTGCAGTTGCAGGTACATCGATTGCGTAAGCACCATCAAAACCAGAAGAAACCCCTTGAGAAGAACCGTCTTGTTTGATATTAACTCCAGACAATGGAAGATTATTAGAATCAGTAACAACACCTTGCACCTTAAGTTGTGCATTCATTATTCCACAGGTTAGTAATAAAAACATCAATGGAACCTTTCTGTGGTTAACTTTCCAATGAATTAAGTTGGACAATAATTTTTTCATAATAAAAATTTGTTAGTTAAGTTTAATAATTTCCGAAAGGGTAATTCGTCTATTATTATTGGCATTAATAAATATGATTTATAATTAACAAATTTATAACAGTAGCTAACATTAAATTAATAGTATTATATCATTTAATGATAATATTTTTTCAAAATGAAAAATTTAATTACACATAACAAAATTATAGATGTAATTTTTTATATTATTAATACTTAAAAGCCACAATATATATCATATACTTAATTATAAAAACAAAAATGCTCCTTAAAGAAGTTTCTCTAGGAGCATTTTTAACAGAAAATCAAATGATTGTTACAGAATTCTCTTTAACCCAGAAAAATCATCACGATATTGACTAGGTGTGCATTTTTTAAAAGCCTTAAAACTTCGATTAAAATTCGCTATATTATTAAACCCAGATTTGAATGCAACCTCAGAAACACTAAGATCCTTCTCTACTAGCCACCTTGCTGCATACCCAATTCGAATGTCATTAATATAATTGACAAAAGTTTTTCCTGTTCTTTTTTTAATAAATCTATTAAAAGATATAGTGGTCATATTAGCAATTCCCGCTACTTCTTCCAATGATAATTTTTCGGCAAAATTCTTTTGAATATAATCATAGATTAATTTCATCTTATCGTACTCTTCAAAAGTATCATTTTCAACAGTAAAAGTAGACAAAAGCCTTTGATTACGGGAGTTCGCAAGATCATACAGTATAGAGATGATTTCAAGAAAATAATCCATCCCATCCAACTTGGATATCTTTATTAATCGCGGAGTAAGCATTTCGGCTACTTGATTTGAAAATAAAATACCATGTACAGAACGATTGAACATCTCCTTTATAGGTGTCATAATTCGTCGAGACAACAATGAGTCATGAAAAAGATCATTATGAAATTGAATTGTTATCTCGTGAATTTCTTTGTTTTTACATTTATTCAACTCCCAACCGTGGTATAAATTAGGTCCGACCAACACCAACTCGATGTCATCAATCTCTTCTATATTGTCACCTACGACACGTTTCACTCCTTTTCCGTTCAGTATAAAATTAATTTCAAATTCTGGATGATAATGCACTGGATAATCAAATTCATCTTTCACTCTATCAAAAACCAAAAAACTATCCTGTGCAGCAAGTGGAACTATCTCTCTATGAAAATTTTTAAAAGCGCTCATAATTCATTTTTTTATTTGCAATAATAAGATATAAAATTGATAAAATAATATTAATTCAACACATGTTATTACTTTATCTTTGAAAAGTGAAATTCTATTATTGTAAAAAATAATACTCTTAAAAAACAAAGATCATTTTAAAGCATTATTTTTTTTAACATTTTGACAAATAATTAGTAAAATCGCAAATTATTTTTTATGATTTTTAAACAATTGAATTGAATACCAATTAATTAAAAATACAAATTCAAACCAACCAAAATTTATTTCTAAAAAAATGCCAAAACCAAAAACTATATTAAGTATTTTATTTGCTTTTAGCACGTTATATTCTGTTTTCTCACAAACAGCTAGTACTAAATTATCATTATCTGACAAAAAAGCGACAAAAAAAACCATTCAATTATACCAAAATTTGTATAAAACAGCAAACAGAGGTGTATTATTTGGTCATCAAGACGATTTGGCTTACGGAGTTAACTGGAAATACGAAGCAGGAAGAAGTGATGTAAAAGACGTTGTTGGAGACTTTCCAGCTGTGTATGGTTGGGATTTGGGTGGCTTAGAAACTAAATCCGACAAGAATATTGACGGCATTCCTTTTGACAAAATGAGACAATACATCATTGATGGATACAATAGAGGTGGTGTTATTACTATCAGTTGGCATTATAACAATCCTTTAACTGGCAAAGATGCTTGGGATACTACCCCAAAATCATTAGCTTCTGCATTACCTGGAGGCGTAAGTCATGAAAAATACAAAGCCTGGTTGGATGAAGCCGCAAAATACATTTTAACGTTGAAAGACAAAAAAGGAAATCCAATCCCTTTGCTATATCGTCCGTTTCATGAACTTACCGGAACCTGGTTTTGGTGGTGCAAAAACAATGGAAGCCCTGAAGAGTTTAAAACCCTTTGGAAATTTACTATTGATTATCTACAAAAGAAAGGCGTTCATAATTTAATTTATGTATACAATACCGCCGATTTCGCTTCAAAAGAAGACTTTCTAGAATATTATCCAGGTTCTGATTATGCTGATGTTTTAAGCTTTGACAAATACCAATATAACGACCCTTTGAAAGACAATTCCTTTGTGGACAATTGCCAACGACAATTTGGAATAATAGACAAAATTGCAAAAGAACAACATAAAATCATCGCCTTTGCCGAAACAGGATACGAAGCTATTCCGTATGACAAATGGTGGACAGATACTTTGATGAAAGCTATGGAATCCTACAAAATCTCCTATGCCTTAGTTTGGAGAAACCACGGCTGGCAGGAAAAAGAACAAAAAATGCATTATTACGCCCCCTTCAAAGGACAAGTGAGTGAAAAAGATTTTATTCAATTTTACAATCTTGACAATATTCTTTTTGAAAAAGAGGCTGCAAAAATAAATCTATATAAAAAATAAACCCCATGACTACAAACCCTAAAAAAATAATGGAACATAAAATTAGCATAAAAGAAAAAGTTGGTTACGGACTTGGCGATGCAGCTTCCTCCATGTTTTGGAAAATTTTCAGTATGTATCTTATGTTTTTTTACACTGATGTATTTGGAATAGCCCCAGCTGTGGTTGGAACTATGTTTTTAATCACTCGTATATGGGATTCTTGTTTCGATCCTTTGGTAGGAATCCTTGCAGACCGTACCAAAAGCCGTTGGGGAAAATTTAGACCGTATTTATTATGGACAGCCATTCCGTTTGCCATAATAGGAATCATGACTTTTTACACACCCGACTTTGATGAAAAAGGGAAAATAATATATGCGTATGTTACCTATTCCTTAATGATGATGGTGTATTCTGTAATCAATGTTCCTTATGCTTCTTTACTTGGTGTAATGTCTGGTGACCGAAAAGAACGCACCACTCTTTCTTCCTATCGTATGGTTTTTGCTTTTGCAGGAAGCTTACTGGCACTTTGGTTGATTGAACCGCTGGTAAATCATTTTGGTGGAAATCTAAACTCCAAAACAGGTTGGTTGTATACCATAATCGTATTTGGAATCATCACTACAATATTCTTTTGGTCTTGTTTTTTTCTTACCAAAGAAAGAGTTCAACCTATAAATGACGAAAAACCAAATTTAAAAGAAGATCTAAATGATCTTCTCAAAAACAGACCTTGGTGGATATTATTAGGAGCAGGAATTGGTGCTTTGGTATTCAATTCAATCCGTGACGGTGCTGCAGTTTATTATTTCAAATATTATGTTAGCAGTACGATAAGTTATAGTTTCAATATTTTGGGCGAAAATTTTGCCATGACTCCAACCACACTTTATTTAGTATTGGGACAAGCTGCCAACATCATTGGAGTGATTGCCGCTACTCCAATTGCTAATAAAATTGGTAAAAAGAAAACCTTTTTTGGTGCTATGGTACTAGCCGCAATTTTAAGTGTATTTTTCTATTACATCGGAAAAGAAAATGTGGTACTTATAATGCTTTTCCAAGTAATGATTAGTATTTGTGCAGGTTGTATTTTCCCATTAATCTGGTCTATGTATGCCGACAGCGCTGATTATTCGGAGTGGAAACAAGGAAGAAGAGCCACTGGACTAATTTTTTCGGCTTCTTCGATGTCACAAAAATTTGGCTGGACAATTGGTGGTGCCGCAACAGGATGGCTATTAGGTTATTTTGGATTCCAAGCTAATGTCGTACAATCCATTACAACCCAAAACGGAATACTATTAATGCTAAGTATTCTCCCAGCTATAGCAGCTACCATATCATTACTTTTCATCTTATTCTATCCATTATCGGAAGAAAAATTACAAACAATTGAAGATGAACTTAATGAAAAACGAAAATTAAACAAATAATACTTGATTTAGAACTTTCAATTATGAACACAACAGAACTGAACACCGATTTAAAACAAATAAAATCCGAACTTTTCAATCATTTTAACTCTTTAATTCAAAGAAAAAATGAACCACAAGACGGAATTGGAAACGGAATATACACTCGTTATAAAAACCCAATTTTAACAGCAGCACACACCCCACTAGAATGGAGATTTGATTTTGATCCAAGTACAAATCCATTGCTTCTGGAAAGAATTGCCATTAACGCAACATTCAATGCTGGAGCCATAAAATGGAATGACAAATACATCCTTGTTGCCCGTGTAGAAGGAGCCGACAGAAAATCATTCTTTGCCGTTGCCGAAAGCCCAAATGGTATAGACAATTTTAAATTTTGGGAAAAACCTTGTGTGATTCCACAAACCGAAGAACCAGATACCAATGTATACGATATGCGATTAATCAAGCATGAAGATGGTTGGATTTATGGTATATTTTGTACCGAAAGAAAAGATCCTTCTGCCCCAAAAGGTGATACTAGTACCGCTATTGCAAATGCAGGAATTGTAAGAACCAAAGATTTAATCAACTGGGAAAGAATGCCCGATTTGATTTCGAACACTGGACAACAACGCAACGTAGTTTTACATCCTGAATTTGTGGACGGAAAATATGCTTTATACACTCGCCCACAAGATGGTTTTATTGATGTAGGAAATGGTGGTGGAATTGGTCTTGGTTTTGTAGAAGATATGACCAATCCGATTGTAAAAGACGAAAAAATCATTTACGGAAAACAATATCATACTGTTTACGAATTGAAAAATGGTCTTGGACCAGCACCCATAAAAACAGAAAAAGGTTGGTTGCATTTGGCACATGGTGTTCGTAACACCGCCGCCGGTTTGCGTTACACGCTTTATATGTTCATGACCGATTTGAATGATATTTCAAAAGTTACTCATGTTCCTGCAGGACATTTTATGGCACCAGAAGGCATAGAAAGAGTTGGAGATGTTTCTAATGTTTTATTTTCTAATGGTTGGATCGAAGACAAAGACGGAACTGTTTATATCTATTATGCCTCTTCCGATACTAGAATGCACGTAGCGGTTTCAAGCGTCGATAAATTGGTAGATTACGTTATCAATTCTCCTGAAGATACTTTTACTTCTGCTGGTTCTGTAAACACCATAATCAAACAAGTGAATAAAAATAAAGAAATTTCATAATTGTGCAAAAGGAATTAAAAAATCTAAAAATAGAACTAAAGCTAGAACTACAAAGTATCCTTTCGTATTGGATGGAAAACACTGTTGATCAAAAAAGGGGAGGATTTATTGGCCAGATAGATTACAATAATAATACCAATGAAGAAGCTGAAAAAGGGTCTGTATTAAATGCAAGATTGCTATGGACCTTTTCTGCAGCTTACAAAATTTCGCACAACAGAGAACATTTAGATACTGCAAAACGTGCATTTGAATATATTTCGATCTATTTTCATGATGTAGAATTTGGTGGAATTTTTTGGAGTATCAATCCAGACGGGACACCAAAAGACACTAAAAACCAAATTTATGCCTTAGCTTTTGTTATTTATGGATTGAGCGAATATTTTTCGGTTACTCAAGATAAAAAAGCATTAGAAATGGCTATTGATTTGTATAAAAAAATACAAAAATACAGTTACGATCCTATAAATGGTGGTTACCTAGAAGCCTTTACCCGTGACTGGCAACCGATAGAGGATTTGCGTTTGAGCGAAAAAGATGCCAACGAAAAGAAGACCATGAATACCCATTTGCATATCATTGAAGGCTATGCCAATTTGTATAAAGTATGGAAAAACGAGTCTTTGCGAAAAGTCATTATTGAATTATTGGAAACCATTGAAAAATATTTCATCAATACAGAAACAGGTCATTTACGATTATTTTTTGATGAAAATTGGGTCGAAAAAAAAGATGTTGTTTCCTATGGGCATGACATTGAAGCGGCTTGGCTTTTATTACAATGTGCTAAAATATCAGAAGATTCGACATTGATTAGTCGTTTTAAAAAACATGCTATTCAAATTGCAGATGCAACCAAAGAAGGAATCGATACCGACGGCGGATTATGGTATGAATACGATCCTGAAACCCAAGAATTAATGGCCGAAAAGCATTGGTGGCCTCAAGCTGAATTGATGATTGGTTATTTTACAGCTTGGCAACTTTCCGGGAAACAAGAATACTTAGATATCGTTTTTAAAAACTGGGATTTTACTCAAAAATATATTATTGACAAAGAAAAGGGAGAATGGTTTTGGGGTATCAACAGTGATTATTCTAAAATAAAAAAAGACAAAGCCGGATTCTGGAAATGCCCGTATCACAATAGCAGAGCTTGCATCGAATTGATTCATCGAATTTAAAAAGACAACATGAAAAACCTATTTCTAAAAACCATTGTTACCTGTTTTGTACTTGTGTTAAGCAGTTGTTCAAAAGACGATTCAACTCCTGATCCAGTTGTGGTCATTCCGCCAGTAGTAGTTACTGATGTGTTAACGACACAAAATGTAAAAACTTATATGGTCGACAAAAATGCTACTACAGAAACCGTGGCTTTATTTTACAATTTGAAAAAATTGGCTAAAACTAAATTTGCAATTGGTCAGCAAGATGCTTTTAATGGATTTTATAATAATGGGTCTTCAGCACAATCGGATATCAAGAAAACGACAGGGAATGAACCTGCGCTTTTGGGTTCCGATTTTATGTTTATTACCGACAAAAACAATAATGGCCAAGCCGACAATTGGTTTCACCAACAAGAAGTCATTATTACTGATGATGCTAAAGAAGCCTATGCCAAAGGTATGATTAACACTTTTTCATGGCACATCAGAGAACCGAATAAAGAAGATAGTTTTTATGCCGCTGATATGACCACGGAACAAAAAGGAACTGCCTTCAAAAGCATTTTGCCTGGCGGCGTGAATAATGCATGGTACAAAACAAAACTGGATAAAGTAGCCAGCGTCATTTTGAGTTTAAAAGGATCTAAGGGAGAATTAATTCCCATTATCTTCAGACCTTTTCATGAATTTGATGGGAGCTGGTTTTGGTGGGGTGCTGATTTTTGTACGCCAGAAGAGTACAAAGCTGCATATCAATTTACCGTAGACTATTTAAGAGATACCAAAGGAGTTCATAACATTTTGTATGCCTTTTCTCCTGATAATTCATATAGTACATCTGCCAACTACTTAAGTCGTTATCCTGGAGATACTTATGTAGATGTTTTGGGAATGGACAATTATGGTGATTTGAATAATCTTGGTCAAACAGGAGCGGACAAAGCCAATACCAAACTTAAAATGCTATCAGACTTAGCAATAAGCAAAGTCAAAATTGCCGCTATGACCGAAACTGGTTATCGCGTTACGTCAACTATTTCTCCAGTTACCAATTGGTTTTCAACTTATTTGTACAGCGCACTGACAGCAAATAGTATACAGATCAGTTATGTTATGTTTTGGAACAACAGTCAAGATGGTTATTACGTTCCAACACCAACTGCTTCAAATGCAGCTGATTTTAAGACTTTTGCAACAAAATCCAAATCGGCTTTGGTGAACACGTTACCTAGTATGTATGTTTTACCGAATTAACTGCTTTTTTTTAACCATATAAGGACATATAAGTCAATGTCGTTTCCTTATTAAGTAGACTTTGTCATTCCGACGAAGGAGGAATCACACTTGGGACTTACGTAATGTGATTCCTCCTTCGTCGGAATGACAAACTGGGCGGATTTGGAAATGTGAAATTCTTAAGGAAACGACATTGGCATATAAGTACATATAAGTTAAGCTAAGAATTCCAAAATTTACAGAAATATAATTGTAAACGGAAAGCACTAGCCCTGATAGCAGTGGAAAGCCCGGAGCAGGAAAAGTAAAAATTTCCTGGTGCAAAAAAGCGACCAAAGGAAGCTCTTTTTGCAACATTGGAAACTTTACTTTTCCTGCGAGGACTTGCAACGAATAGCAGGAAATAGCTCCTAAAGAAATTAATTAACGATGAAAAAATCAGTATTAAAAATAGTTTTGGCTCTTTTTTGTTTGGCAAGCATTACTTGTGAAGCCCAAAAACAACAAGCCAGAATCACTGTGAAAGGTACCCAATTTTACAAAGGGAACAAACCGTATTCTTATATTGGAACCAATTATTGGTATGGAAGTTTGTTGGCTTCGAAGAAAGTGGGTGACCGAAAAAGATTGATTCGGGAACTGGATTTAATGCAGAAAAATGGTATCGATAACTTGCGAATTTTAGTTGGAGGGGATGGCGGAAAATACGATTTTACCGTTCGTCCCGCTTTGCAGTATGAACAAGGAAAATACGATCAGGACCTGCTCGATGGTTTAGATTTCCTGATTGCCGAAATGGGCAAACGCAAGATGTACGCAGTGTTGTACTTGACCAACAACTGGGAATGGTCGGGTGGCATGTCACAATATTTGGAATGGAATGGAAAAGGTGCAATTCCGATTCCTGCAATTCCGCCCAACACTTGGCCACAGTTTATGAGTTATACCGAGAAATTCCACAGTTGTGAGCCTTGCATGGAAGCGTTGAACAATCATGTGAAATTTATTTTGGGACGAACAAATAAGTATACCAAAAGAAAATATACCGAGGATAACACCATTATGGCTTGGCAAGTTGGGAATGAACCACGAACGTTTACTCCCGAAAACGAGGCTAAATTTACCGTTTGGCTCAACAATATTGTCAACTTAATGGATAGTTTAGACAAAAATCATTTGATTTCAACCGGTTCTGAGGGAAGGAACAGTTCGAACGACAGTATGGAAACGTTTGAAAGAACACATACAAATCCGAATATTAATTATTTAACCATGCACATTTGGCCAAAAAATTGGGGATGGTACAAAGCCGAAGATGCCGAAAAAACGTTGCCAACAACGCTAGAAAATGCTGGGAAATATATTGACTTACACGTTGAAGTCGCCAATCGTTTGAAAAGACCAATTATCATTGAAGAATTTGGTTTGCCAAGAGAAAATGAAGGTCTAACAACAACAGCACCTGTAACCAACAGAGATGTTTTTTATAATTATATTTTTCAAAGAGTTGCGGAAAGTCATAAAAAAAATGGTGCCTTACAAGCGGCCAATTTTTGGGGTTTTGGTGGTGAAGGAAAAGCCGTCACCAAAGACGGAAAATGGAATCCAGGCGATCCTTTGACTACAGACCCACCACAGGAACCACAGGGTTTGAACTCCGTTTTTTCTGCGGATAAATCGACTTTGGAGATTGTAAAAAAGTTTAATTTAATATTGAAATAAAAAAAGGGAGCAAATATCAGTTTGCTCCTTTTCATATTAACCTAAAATAGTTTCTATTGCAACCAATTCTTCTTTAGAGAAATCCAGATTCTGTAAACTGTCAATATTATTATTCAATTGCCCTACCGAACTGGCACCAATCAATACTGAAGTAATTCTGTTGTCTTTGAGCAACCAAGCCAAAGCCATTTGCGCCAAAGACTGATTTCGTTCTGTAGCAATGTCATTCAATTGAATAATTTTCTGGATTCTATCCTCCGAGACTTCGGCTTCTTGCAAATGTCCGTTTGGATTGTGAGCACGGGAATTTTCTGGAATACCTTTCAAATATTTATCTGTCAATAGCCCTTGTGCCAAAGGTGAAAAAGCAATACAACCCACCCCTTTTTCTTCGAGTACATCGAGCAATCCTTCTTCGGGAGTTCGCACAAACATGGAATATTTTACCTGATGAATCAAACAAGGTGTTCCCAATCGTTTCAAGATTTCGGTAGCTTCTTTGGTTTGTTCTGGGTTATAATTAGAGATGCCCGCATACAAAGCTTTTCCGCTTCGAACAGCATAATCCAATGCCATCATGGTTTCTTCCAAAGGAGTTTCGGGATCAAAACGATGCGAATAGAAAATATCTACATAATCAACTTTCATTCGTTTCAAACTTTGATCCAAACTCGACAATAAATACTTTCGGGAACCCCAATCCCCATAAGGGCCATCCCACATCGTATAACCTGCTTTGGTCGAAATTACAATTTGATCACGAAGGTTTCCCTGAAAATTATTTTTTAGAATAGCACCAAAATTAGTCTCTGCAGAACCTGGAACTGGTCCGTAATTATTAGCCAAATCAAAATGGGTGATTCCTTTATCAAAAGCAGCTTTGGCAATACTTTCGGCATTTTCAAAAGAATCGACCGAACCAAAATTATGCCATAATCCCAAAGAAATTTGCGGCAATAACAAACCGCTTTTTCCACATCTGTTGTATTTCATCTTTTTATTTTTTTTATACTATTAGTACAATTTAACTCTTAATTTATTTTAAAAATACCTACGTACTTTTTTTGTAAATTTGTATCAAACGATAAAAATATGAATAATAATTGGCAAAAATCAATTTCAATAGACTCCAATATTCGATTTGGCAAACCCACAATAACTGGGACTAGAATTTGTGTGTCTGACATTTTATCTTGGCTTTCTCAAGGTATGTCTATGGAAGAAATTCTTTTGGACTTTCCAGAACTAAAAAAAGAAGACATTCTTGCTGCTTTAGCTTTTGCGGCTAATAGAGAAAATATCACCAAAATAATTGCAGCTTAATGAAACTGCTTCTTGATGCCAATATTTCTTGGAGAATTATCAAAATCATTGAAAATACATTTCCTAATTGTTTACATTCCAAAGATATCGATAGTGCACAACCTGCAAAGGATAACGAGATTTGGAAATTTGCCAAAAACAACAATTTCACCATCCTCACACACGATGAAGATTTTGAAAAACTATTACTTTTGAATGGTGTTCCTCCAAAAGTAATAATTTTAAAAACTTTCAATCAAAACACGAAACAGCTTGCCCAAACATTAATAGACAAAAAGGCAATTATTGAATCTTTTATTCTGAATAATGAACTAATGATTTTGGAAATTTATTAATTATTGCAACTCAAAACTACTGTCCAAACCTTTATCCGAACTTCCTCCCACCATTATTTTGAAAGTTCCTGCTTCTACCAAATAATTACCATCATTATCAAAGAATCCAAGTTCTTTATCCGTCAAAGTAAAGGTTACGGTTTTGGTTTCTCCTTTTTTCAAAGCAATCAACTCGAAGCCTTTTAGTTCTTTTACAGGTCTGGCCAAACTTGCAGCAACGTCTTGAATATACAATTGTGCAACCTCTTTACCATCATAATTACCTGAGTTGGTAATATCTACCGAAACCATAACCGGCTCCCCTTTTGCGAAAGCAGTTTTGTTGATTTTTAAATTTTTATAATCGAAAGTAGTATAACTCAACCCAAATCCGAAAGGATACAAAGGTGTTTTCTCTACATCGGTATAATGGGACCAAAAAACATTTTTATCGCTGTTTACAGGTCTTCCAGTGTTGTAATTGTTATAATAAATCGGTACTTGACCCACATTTCTTGGGAAAGACATTGGCAATTTTCCACTTGGGTTGTAATCGCCGTACAACACCTGAGCCACCGCATTTCCGGTTTGCGTACCCAGATGCCAAGCCTCGACAATCGCAGGAATATGTTCTGCTGCCCAAGGTAAAGCTAGAGGTCTTCCGTTGTTTAAAACCAAGACAATATTGGGGTTTACTTTGTAGATTTCCTCCAATAATTCTTGTTGAACTCCAGGCAAATCCAGATTTGTTCTGCTACGCCCTTCTCCTGATTGAAAACCGTGTTCACCCAAAACCATCACCACAACATCAGCGTTTGCAGCTACTTTTTTGGCGGCATCAAATCCGGTTTTGTCCGTGGTGTTGAAAACCAACTCATCTACAAAAGCCGCTTTCCCAACAATCAAATCGGCTCCTTTTTCAAACGTCAATTGATTGTCTTTATACTGTTGCATCCCTTCCAGAACCGAAACGGCAGTATTGTCATCAGATGCGATTCTCCAACTTCCCAATGGGCTGTTTTTGTCATTAGCCAAAGCACCAATCAAAGCAATTTTCTGCCCTGATTTTTTTAACGGAAGTAATCCTTTTTCGTTCTTCAACAACACAATCGATTTTTTGGCCATATCCAAAACCGCATCATTATTGGCTTTGTTTCCTATCGTTGCTTTTTCTCTTTTCTCGTCACAATATTTGTACGGATCATCAAACAATCCCAATTCAAATTTCACACGCAAAATTCTACGAACGGCATCGTCAACCAAAGCTTCTTTTACTTTACCATCTTTTACCAATTTCACTAATTCCTCAACATACAAATGCGATTCCATATCCATATCCGAACCAGCAATCACCGCTTTGGCTGTTGCATCTGCACCATCTTTGGCAAATCCGTGAGCAATCATTTCCCGAACCGAAGCCCAATCCGAAACCACAAAACCGTCAAATTTCCATTTGCCTTTTAGAATATCTCTTTGCAAAAAACTGTTTCCGGTTGCAGGAACTCCATTCAAAATATTAAACGAATTCATCATCGTACGAACACCCGCATCTGTCGCCGCTTTAAATGGTGGCAAAACCGTATTGTACAATTTAGAATTGCTTATATCCACTGTATTATAGTCCCTTCCCGATTCGGCAAAACCATAAGCCGCAAAATGTTTGGCACAAGCCGCAATCGTATTCACCTTAAGCAAATCTGATTTGGTATCTCCTTGAAAACCAGTGATTCGTGCAATGGCAATTTTGCTCCCCAAATACGGATCTTCCCCCGCACCTTCCATCACGCGACCCCAACGGGCATCATTCGAGATATCTACATTTGGCCCAAAAGTCCAGTTGATTCCAGATGCCGAAGCTTCGTCTGCCGCCACTTGAGCCGATTTTTTAATCGCTTCCATATCCCAGCTCGCTGCTTCGGCCAACGGAATCGGACTCAAGGTTTTGTACCCGTGAATCACGTCAAAACCAATGATTAACGGAATCCTCAATCGAGTTTCCTCAACTGCAATTTTCTGAACGGCTTTTACCTCTTTCACTCCACGAACCGAAAGCATAGAACCTACCCAACCATCACGCAAATGTTTGTATTTCAACTCGGCATTTCCGCCTTTTGGCGCTGGACCGGTTACTTCCCAAAAACCGTTGTATTGGTTCATTTGTCCCACTTTTTCCTCCAGCGTCATTTGTTTCATCAACAAATCGATACGTTCTTCAATGGGTTTTGTCTTATCTAAATGTGGTATTTTCTGTGCAATCATAGTTCCTGTGGTAATCAGGGTAAAAATCCCTGCAATAATTAATGTATTGTTCTTCATAATTCGTAATTTATTTTTTGGGCGTATCCCTCCAGAAAAAGTCGGGTCGGGCTATCCGTTGCAATCTCCCGAGAAAAATCGGGAGGATTTTCACTGCTATCCCTTACGCGGAATGTCATTAAGTTAAGCTTTGTTTTTTCTCGCTAAGACGCCAAGTTAAGAGCCATTTCTTTGCGTCTTCGCGTCTTTGCGAGAGTTATATTTTGAAAAAGCGTAGTGAGAAACCCTTAACTTAATGACATTGCCCTTACGCGGACTCACAACAACTTCAATTTATCTCGCAAAGACGCAAAGGCGCAAAATTCTGAGTTGCTTACTTTGTGCCTTCGCGCCTTTGCGAGAGCTAGATTTAAAAAAATAGCGGGAAACTCTTAATCGGGCGATAACTGAAAACTGCAACCTTAACTATTCACTTATAAAAGAGGAAGTCGGTAAATTCGCTTTATTAAAAAGAGTCGCTTGATCCGTATTCTTCCATGCGTAACGCACTTTAACAGGTGTTTTTACTTTATCTGATTGTACTACTACTGCATTATTTTTGATGACAGCGGTCGCTTTATAAAACACATTATCTGCACCTGCAACTTCAAACAAATCGTCTTTGGTGTCTTTAAAATACAAACCTTCTGAATAATCAAAAGTGACCGTCACTTTATTTTTATTAATAGCAATTCCTTTAAAAATCGGGCCATTCACCAATGCGCTATTGGCTTTATACGTATTCACCAAAGCCAAATTCGCCAAACGAGTTCCAACTGATTTTTTATCCTTTGGATGAATATCTTCAGGGGTAGAAATATCGCTTGTCAATACCATTCCGGTATTCACTTCCTGTAGCACTTTTCGCTGAGCATCGCGAATGATTGAACCTCCAAAATGATCTTCACCATATTTATAAGGCGCAATCTGAACATAATAAAACGGAAAATCATATTTCCATAATTTTCTCCACGAAGTAATTAAAGCCGTCAGCGTTTTGTCATAAACCGCTGACCCCACGTTACTTTCGCCTTGGTACCACAACGCCCCAGCTATTTTAAATTGAGTCAGCGGATAAATCATAGCGTTAAAAGCACGTCCCGGCTGATTCGGACCATAGCTTTCTTCTTTTCGGGTTTTGGCTGTTTCCAATAAAACGGGGTCGTTTTGAATCACTTCTTCTGGCATCCAAATCTCGGCAGGTGTTCCGCCCCAATTTGACGAAATCAAACCGATAGGTACGTTTTTCAACTCTTCTTGCAAACGCTTTCCAAAAAAATAACCCACTGCACTAAAATATTTCATTGTTTCGGGTGTGCATGCTGTCCAAGTCCCAGAAATATTATTTTGGGGCGTCGTTGCCGTTAATTTTGGCACCAAAAATAATCGAATGTTTGGGTTCATTGCATTTTTTACTTCTTCATCGCCATTCTCAATTCCCCAACTGGCGTTCATTTCCATATTGGATTGTCCGGAACAGATCCAAACTTCACCAATCAAAATGTTTTTCAACACAATTTCATTGTAGCCTTTTATAGCAATGGTATAAGGCCCACCTTCTTTTGGAGTTGGAATGACAATCTCCCATTTGGCTTGATTGCTGGCTTTGATTTTGTAGGTTTCACTATTCCAACTTGGTGTAATCACCACTTCTTCCTGCGGATTTGCCCAGCCCCAAATGGTAACTTCAGCATTTCGTTGCAAAACCATATTATCCGAAAAGATATTCGGAAGCGTAACATTTGCGAAAGCGGTATTTGAAAGTATCAGTAAGAAAACGAATCTAAAGATGTTATTTTGCATCGAGTAATTTTTTAAAGAAAGGATTTAATTGGTCGGCCATCACTTTATCATCAGCAATATCGGGATGATAGCCACAGCCTTTTGGACTCATTGGTTGGAATTCGAACAAGGCAATGGATTTATGAATGGTGTCGTTTTCAAAAGCTTGAATCACTTTTTTCAAGCATTTCACCAAAGTTACATTTCGCTCTCCCGAAACCATCGGACTGTTCAACAAAACAATTCTGGTATTGGGTGCGTGTTTGTAAACTGTTTTGATGAAATCAATATAATTCGAAACGTATTTTTCTTCATTAAACGGCAATCTCCCTTTTTTGCCATCACCATCCGAAAGGTCGTTGGTTCCCAAACAAATACTTACCAAGTCAGGTTGAAAAGCAAAATTGTACGGTTTTGAGTTGTCTTTATTCAGGTATAAATTTTCATATACATCGGGAATAATAGGCTCGTCCAGATGCTCATCGTTCCAGTTGCGGTACATCCCGTATCCCGAAACGGAACTCAGTACAAAATCAGCATCTAAATCTCTTGCAAGTACTGGCCCATAAGCATAATACGCATTGTGTTGGTCAAACCAATCTCCCGCCCCACACGGAATTGCCGAAGCATCATTCCCAAAACCACAGGTTATAGAATCTCCGATGAGTTCAATTTTTTTCTTCTTTTTAGGAGCTGCTCCTGCTATTAACTTGACTGTTGTGCCTGCGAATAAAACACCTCCATTGGCTGCTTCTGTCGCTTTATAAATTGAAAGATGATGTGCTTTTTTGCTTTTTGGAACCGTAATTGGAAAAGATTGTACAGCTCCTTTTTCTATTCGGATTCTTCCGATGTATTTCCCATCGAGTTCAAGAGAAACATAGTTTTGATGTTCAAAGGAATCGACACTTTGTAAGGAAATAGAACAGGAATTTCCATTAAAATCAAACGAAACTGAAGAAGCAGAGCCGATCAGCATCACTTTATCATCTTGCATTTTTTCAATTCGTCCGTGATACTCAAATAGCGATTGGGTCTCGACCTTTTTTTGGGCAACAGAAACGAATGAAATGGCAATCAATAAAAATAAAAGGTATTTTTTGGGGTAATTCATAATATTTTGGAGCTTATTTTAGCAATATAAACAACAAATATAAAACGATTACTATTCTGGATTAGATACTATTTTTTCAAACTATAATGAAAAAATTACTTGTACTAATTGCTCCTTAAAATTTCTTCATAAAACCAAAAAACCACCTATTAATTCAGGTGGTTTTTTGATTTCAACTACAAAGGAATATTTCCGTGTTTTCTTTTGGGAGCAACAATTACTTTATTCTCCAGCATGCTAAACGCTTTGATCAGTTTACGTCTAGTGTCTTGCGGTAGAATTACCTCATCTACGAAACCACGTTGCGCTGCTGTGTATGGATTGGCAAACAAATTGGCATATTCGGCTTCTTTTTCTAAAAGTTTGGCTTCGTGATCTTCGGCTTGATTAATTTCGTTTTTAAAAATAATTTCCGAAGCTCCTTTTGCTCCCATTACGGCTATTTCGGCAGTTGGCCAAGCAAAATTCAAATCGGCACCAATGTGTTTGGAGTTCATTACATCATAGGCCCCACCATAAGCTTTGCGCGTAATCACGGTAACTCTTGGCACGGTTGCTTCACTCAATGCGTAGAGTAATTTGGCACCATGCACAATAATTCCCTCCCACTCTTGGTCTGTTCCGGGTAAAAAACCGGGTACATCGACCAATACTAATAATGGTATATTAAAACAATCGCAAAAACGAGTAAAACGCGCTGCTTTTTTGGAGCTTTTTACACCCAATACTCCCGCTAAAAAGTTGGGCTGATTGGCAATAATTCCAACACTTCTTCCTGCTAAACGCGCAAATCCCACGATGATATTTTCGGCATAATTTTTATGAATCTCATAAAAAGAATCTTCGTCAATTATTCCTTTAATAACATCGTGCATGTCATAAGGCTTATTGGTACTATCGGGAATAACATTTGCCAATTGCATTCGGATTTCATCTCCCAATTCATACGGCAAACTTTTTGGTGTTTCCTTATTGCTTTGCGGTAAATAACCCAACAATCGTTTTAAATCTTCCAAACATTCAACATCATTTCCCGAAGTGATATGTGCCACACCTGACTTGGTTGAATGCGCCAATGCACCACCCAATTCCTCAGAAGTTACACTTTCGTTGGTTACTGTTTTTACCACATTAGGACCGGTAACGAACATATAACTGGTGCCTTCGACCATCATAGTAAAATCGGTCATCGCAGGAGAATATACCGCTCCACCCGCGCATGGCCCCATAATTGCTGAGATTTGCGGAATTACTCCACTAGCCTGAACATTACGATAAAAAATATCAGCATATCCGCCAAGGGAACGAACACCTTCTTGAATACGAGCGCCACCTGAGTCGTTAAGACCAATCATCGGAGCTCCCATTTTGACAGCCATGTCCATTACTTTGCATATTTTTTCGGCGTGTGTTTCGGACAAAGCACCTCCAAAAACAGTAAAGTCTTGAGCGAAAATATAAACCAATCTGCCGTTGATGGTACCATAACCCGTAACTACTCCATCGCCATAATACAATTCTTTTTCCATTCCAAAATCGGTAGTACGGTGTGTTACCAACATTCCGATTTCCTCAAAAGAACCTTCATCCATCAAATAATCAATACGTTCTCTTGCGGTTAATTTTTTCTTTTCGTGTTGCTTAGCAATACGTTCTTTTCCTCCACCCAAAAGGGCTTGTGCTATTTTTTCGTTTAAGATTTCTATTTTGTCTTGCATACTTTCTTTTTTAACAGCTGAGTTTTTATTAATCCTTTCTTTCCGGCTAAAGCCAACTTAATTTGAACCATTAAGTGATTAAGAAAATTAAGTTTTACTTTTTCTATATGAAACTTAATTCCTTAATAGTTCAACTATTCTTTTCAATCCAATAAGAGTAAACAAAACATTTTATTTGCCTTTCCATTTGTAAACCATTAAAAAATAAGATGACTAAGTTTTACTTTTCTTTATGAAACTTAATTCCTTAATGGTTCAAAATATTATATTCTTTTTGGTCAAAACCGACTCAACATACTTCTCTTTATTAAACCATTAAGAGAGTAAGGAAAATTAAGTTTTGCTTTTTTCTTACTGAAACTTAATACTTAATGATTGAAATATTTTTAATTCGGTAAGCGTATGATTTTTTGATCTTCAAAATACTGCTTCAAAGCTATCAAAGCAGCAATTTCAGCTTCTTGTTCCATTAAATTTTTCAACATATCTGCATTGTAAAATTTCTTTACAAAATTGGTATCAAAATGACCGGACAAGAATGCTTCATGTTCAAATACGAATTTCCCAAAAGGCAAAGTGGTCTGCACTCCTTCAATTTTATATCCATCAATGGCTTTTACCATCAACTGAATAGCTTCTTCACGGGTTTCTCCATATGTTATTAGTTTAGCCAACATCGGGTCGTAATAAATAGGAATATCCATTCCTTGTTCAAACCCATTATCTACTCGAATTCCTTCGCCAACTGGTAACTGGTACACATCCAAATGCCCAACGCTTGGCAAAAAGTCGTTCATCGGATCCTCTGCATATACACGCAATTCCATAGCATGTCCTTTTATTTCGAGATCTTCTTGTTTGATTGCTAATGCTTCTCCTCGAGCTACACGAATTTGCATTTCGACCAAGTCAACGCCTGAAATCAATTCGGTAACTGGGTGCTCTACTTGCAAACGGGTATTCATCTCTAGGAAATAAAAATTGTCATTTTCATCATATAAAAACTCCACTGTTCCAGCCCCTAAATAATCACAGGATTTGGCAACCAAAACAGCAGCTTCTCCCATTTTTTTGCGGGTTTCAGGACTTAACACACAAGAAGGAGCTTCTTCAATTACTTTTTGATGACGTCGTTGAATACTGCATTCTCTTTCAAACAAGTACAATACATTTCCGTGGCTGTCTGCCATAATTTGGATTTCGATATGTCTGGAAGAGGCTACGTATTTTTCGATAAAAACAGATCCATCACCAAAAGCCGCAACTGCTTCGCTTATTGCACGATTCATTTGGGATTCAAAGTCGCTTTCTTTTTCTACCACACGCATTCCTTTTCCGCCACCACCTGCAGATGCTTTTATCAAAATAGGAAAGCCAATTGTTGTTGCCGTTTTTTTGGCTTCATCAATATCAATAATAGCGTGATCAACACCAGGAACCATCGGAATATTGTATTTCATTACTGCATCTTTAGCAGCAAGTTTACTTCCCATAATTTCAATAGCCTTTGCCTTTGGACCAATAAAAATAATTCCATTTCGCTCTGCTTCTTGAGCAAAATCAGCATTTTCACTCAAAAAACCATATCCTGGATGAATAGCATCTACATTCAATGCTTTGGCAACCTCAATAATTTTGCTTCCTAACAAATATGATTGATTTGATGGAGATTCTCCTATCCAAACTGCTTCATCGGCGAATTTTACATGGGGTGCATTTCTATCGATTGTCGAATACACCGCAACTGTTTTTATGCCCATTTTTTGAGCTGTTTTCATTACTCTAATGGCAATTTCTCCTCTATTGGCAACTAATATTTTTTTCATAATTTTCAATACGATTAAAAGAATAAAGAAAATAGAATAAAGATTATACCGTAAGAGTAAAGAAACATGTATCTTAATTCTCTCTTTTCTATTATCTATACTCTATTATCTTTTTTCTATCTATTCAAACTCAATTAACAAATCCCCTTTTACTACCGAATCCCCTACTGAAACAGAAATCGATTTGATTACGCCATCTCTAGGAGAAAGAAAACTATTTTCCATTTTCATTGCTGTTAGAATCAATAAACAGTCATTTTCTTTAACAATTTGCCCCACTTCAACTCCAATTTCCAAAATTAATCCAGGCATAGGAGCTTTTATAGCATTCACTTGTTTCACCTTGCCCACTTCAAATCCCATATCTTTAATTAAAAGATCCAATGGATTTGAAATAGCAATCACATAAGTGTTGTTATTTACCTTAACCGTATATTTTTTTTGATTGAAATTCGAAGCGATAATTTTCGCTTTAAAAGGTGTATTTTGATGTAGTACATGAAATTCATTGACTCCCGTAGGTACGGCATCCAGTTGAGAAATACTATCCTTTTCAAAATCAAATTGAAAAGTATCATTTACCGTTACTTTGTAATTATCACTCATTCTTTTCTCTTTTTAGAGGAGTAAAAGTATAAAAAGAAAACGTTTTCGTAAACAAAAATTTAAATTCTTGAAAAAATCAACCGAAGAGTTACAATTAGGGCGTGCCTCCACTAGAAAATGGGCCTACTTTACTAGGCGCTTATACGGCCCATTCTCTACTGGAGTCGGGCTATATGGGCTACTTCGGTAGCTTCCGTCTATCCCTCACGCAAACCCGTTCAACCCGAAAATTTAGTAATAAAAAGTAATACCATTAGTGAATGTAAAATAGTCCAAAGATGCGAAGTTATTTTTTTTCAAGACAACGATAAAAATCATTGCATAGCCTTAGCTATGGAATTATTTTTTGAGGACGTATTGGAGAAAAAGAACGAGTAAATTGGACTATTTTATATGTGCTAATGGTATAATTCAACCTATAAAAAAAAGGCCATAGATGATACGGATTAAACGGATTTTACACAGATAAAAAAATAAAATCCGTGCTTATCAGTTTAATCCGTGCAATCTGCGGCTAAAATTTAAAAAAAGCATTATGCTATAACACCAATAACCCAAATTCTCGCAAAGTATTCACCGGTTTTGAATACCAAAACAACTCAAAATCTTCCAATTGCAGTTCAAAATCGGCTTTTATATCCTGAAAAGAAAGCCCCCTAGCCCCCGAAGGGGGAATATTTGAAACCGAAATCTTTTGAAGCATTTCTATTAGCCATTCCCCTTCCGATTTATTGGTTTGAATAGTGAAACTTTCTTTTTTATCATGAAAAGTCAAGCTCATCATAGCCCAAGAATTTCCTTTTTTGGATTTAGAAAAAGTTTCAATTGTAGGTTTTCCTCCCAACCAAACAATTTTGGCAGTCGGTTTGATATTAAAGCCACTCATCGTTTTTGTTCCCCCTTCGGGGGTTAGGGGGCTTTCCTGCAAGGCATCAAAAATAAAATCGGCGCCAATTTTCGTCTTCGGGATTTTAAAATCAAACCAATCTTGCAGTTCGTAATCAAAACAGATTCCATGCATAAAATTGAACAACGATTTCTTGAGTCCAAAACTAAATTTATCGTGATCGATTCCAGTTGAATCGATAAAATTAATATCATTATTGGCAAAAGTTCCAATAGCTTCTGTTTCTTTTACGGCTCCAAATTGCTCTGGAAACATTCCCACCGGACTGTGCGCCGTCATGGCAAACTGATGCCAAAACCCTGATTGCAAAACGCCCGCTTCAAACAACTGACGCACCATTTCTAGGCTGTCCACCGTTTCCTGAACCGTTTGCGTTGGGTAACCGTACATCAAATAAGCGTGAACCATTACTCCTGCTTCGGTAAAATTCCGAGTAACTTTGGCCACTTGCTCTACCGTTACGCCTTTGTCAATCAGTTTCAACAATCTGTCCGAAGCCACTTCGAGTCCACCCGAAACTGCAATACAACCCGAAGCTTTGAGCAACAGACACAAATCTTGGGTAAAACTTTTTTCGAATCGGATGTTTGTCCACCACGTTACCGCCAATTTTCGACGAAGGATTTCAAGTGCCAAAGCGCGCATTAAAGCGGGTGGCGCGGCTTCATCTACATAATGAAAACCGGTTTCGCCTGTTTGGGCAATCATTTCTTCCATTCGGTCGCACAACAAACTCGCGGCGACAGGTTCATACACTTTTATATAATCTAAAGAAATATCGCAAAACGTACATTTTCCCCAATAACAGCCGTGCGCCATCGTGAGTTTGTTCCAACGTCCGTCGCTCCACAATCGGTGCATCGGATTGACGATTTCGATAACCGAAATGTATTTATCCAAAAGCAAATCTGAATAATCGGGCGTTCCTACTTGGGATTGTTTGTAATCCGGTTTAGTGGAATTATTTTTGTAAACTACTTTTCCGTCTTCAAGAAGAAAAGTTCGCTTAGCCTCCCCTAACCCCTCCGAAGGAGGGGAACTTGCAACATGACTACATAATAATTCTATTGGAAGTTCCCCGTCGTCTAATGTTATATAATCGAAAAACTCAAAAACCCGTGCATCCGAAAGTGAACGCAATTCGGTATTAGGGAAACCGCCACCCATAGCAATCTTGATATTCGGATAATGCTTTTTCACCCATTGGGCGGATCGAAAAGCCGAATATAAATTCCCAGGAAACGGAACCGAAATCAAAAATAGTGTCGGCTGAATCGTTTCGATTCTGTCTTTTAAAATCGAAAGTAAAATTTGGTCAATATATGTAGGTTCCTGTTGCAAAGCTCCGTACAATTCATCAAAAGAATTCGCGCTTCTTCCTAACCTTTCCGCATAACGACTGAAACCAAAGTTTTCATCGACACATTCTACGATAAAATCGGAGATATCCTCAAGGTACAAAGTAGCCAAATGCTTGGCTTTGTCCTGCGTTCCCATCGTTCCAAAAGCCCAATCGAGTTCTTCCAATTGAGCAAACCGTGAAGCTTCGGGCAGAAAATCTTCCTGACAAATTTGAAGCGCCAACGTTGGATTTTTTCCCTGCAAAAATGCAATAACCGAATCGATGGTTTTGATATATTCATCCCAAAGTGCAAAAATTCGTTTTGCATTATCTGAGCATTGTTCTATTCCTCCTTTGGGGGCTAGGGGGCGTAACCCTTCTTTCGAAAACAATTTCAAAATCACTTCAATCCCCAAATCCGCCTGAACTGATTCAATATTTTTGGTATTCAAAAACCCTTTGATATAAGCCGTTGCTGGATAAGGCGTATTCAGTTGGGTAAACGGGGGCGTGATAAGGAAAAGTTTTGGTTTCAAGAGTGAGATTGTTTTTGTGCAAAAGTAACCTATTTTATTTTTTGAAAAAGAAATGCATCAGAGATACCTGTATTTTCTTTATTCTGAAATATTATTATTACTTTTAAAAACTTAAAAAAAGAGAATTACCCTTCAATAATATTTTAAAAAAACAGACCGAAATGACATTTTGCATTATCAAAAAATCATTGTGGCTTTGAGTGAGATGAGTAGGATTATGAAGGAGATTGATAAAATTGAAATTTAAGCAAATATGGAAGAAAATGATAATACCGTAATGTTTCAGGACTTTGACAGAATTGAAAAATTCAAAAATGAAGTTATTAAACCCATCTTTCCAAATGTTAAATTTGAATCTAGCATGATGGTAACTGCTCTTGGAGAGCCAGCAACAAGTTTCAAAGGTAAATTATCGTCTGTAAACCTTTTTAAAGACACTAAATATGAATATAAAGGAGATAGTAAATTTCTTCATTACACCTCTTTATTCAGTTTAAAAGCTGTTCTTGAAACTGGTTTTTTGAGAATGTCAGAATTTGGCAACTTAATTGACAAAAATGAGTTAATGTATGCGTCAGAAAATTTCATCAACAATCCTATTTTTCAAATTAAAAAAGAAGAATTAGAACAATTGAAAGAAAACATATTCTGTCTTTCGGCCTGCCAATCAAATGAAGAAACTAAGCGAGATGCTTTTATGTGGGAAGTTTATGGAGATAAGGGTAAAGGAGTTTTTATTGAATTTGAATTCACAAAAAAAGACCCTAATAAATTTCTTTTGGGGAAAGTTCAATATGGGAACGAATCTTTAAAACCATTAAAAGACTTAGAAAAAGGAGTCGAAAAATTTGCAAAAGACGAACAAAATATTTTGCCTAATAATTTTAGCGAGTTCTTTATGGAGATTCAATCATTCCATAAAGCGGAACGATACAAAGTCGAACAAGAAGTAAGGTTGTTTTTAAAAGTAGAAAAACAAGCTCATAAAGTACATAAACTTGGATCCATTTATCAAGACATAAATTCTAATCAGGAAGTTAAATATTTCTATAAATTATTTTTAAAAGAAAGGCGTCCATTTTTGGATTTCGAAGATTCACTTTCTAATGAAGAAGATGCAGTTTTTGATGAGTTCCCGCAAATTGAAATAAAAAACATTATATTAGGTTTTAATATCTCTGTAAAAAATAAAGTTGCCATAACATCTTTATTGAATCAAATTAAAACTACTCATAATTACGAATTTGAAATTTTTCAAATAAATAATGAAAAAGAAATTATTAAAATGTGTTAATAATAGTTAAAGAAGCTCTCTATAATTTTTATATTGACAGCTACCTTCCAACTCAAAGACCGCGAGTTGAGTTACGAAGATATTTTGTATTATCAAAAAATCATTGAGTTTTTGAGAGAAAAGGAAAGAATTATGAAGGAAATTAATGAAATTGAGATTTAATGACTAAAAAACACGATTATTAAATGGACAATACAGGCGAAATATTAATTTATCAAAACCAGGAAGGCAACATCAAAATTGATGTGCGCTTAGAGGAAGAAACAGTTTGGTTAACGCAGGCACAGCTTTGCGACTTATTTCAAAAATCAAAAGCAACTATAAGTGAACATATTAAAAATGTTTTTGAAGAAGGCGAACTTATAGAAAATGCAGTTGTTCGGAAATTCCGAACAACTGCCGCAGACGGCAAAAATTATGACACCAATTTCTATAGTCTAGATATAATAATTTCTGTTGGTTATAGAGTAAAATCAATACAAGGAACTCAATTCCGAATTTGGGCAACACAACGATTAAAAGAATACATAGTAAAAGGATTTACTTTAAATGACGATCGTTTCAAATCAGGGAACTCCATGAACTACTTCTCGGAGCTTCAGGAACGAATCAGGGAAATACGATTATCAGAACGTTTCTTTTATCAGAAAATTAAAGACATATACACTACAAGTATCGATTACAATCCTAAAGACGAAAAAACTATTGAGTTTTTCAAAATTATCCAAAACAAATTGCTTTGGGCTATTTCTCAAAATACAGCTGCCGAACTGATTTACCGCCGGGTAGATGCTACTTTGCCTTTGGTAGGAATGCAGTCTTTTGACAAAAAAGGCTCTAAATCAGTTAGTAAAAATGATGTAAGTGTGGCCAAAAATTATCTCATCGAAGACGAAATGAAACTTTTGGGTTTATTGGTGGAGCAGTATTTGGCTTTTGCCGAAACTATGGCGCAGCAACAAATGCCAATGTACATGAAAGACTGGATCGATCGACTCGATAGCATCCTGCAACTCAACGGCAGAGAACTTCTAACTCATGCTGGAAAAATAAGCCATGATAAAGCATTAGAAAAATCATCTACTGAATATGAAAAATATAAAACTACTCAAAAAGCAATAGAAAAAGAACAAAATCTTAAAGAAATAGAAGACGATATAAAACGATTAAAAAACAAATAAAGTGCCATTTTAGTTTGAAGATGTGAAAAAACTACATGAAAAAAGCCCAATAAAATGGGCTTTTTGCTTATTCTATAAATTCTATTACTTTACTTGAACCAAAATCCATTTGGAAATTTCTTCTAATGCAATTGGAGAGAATGTTTGTTCGATAGTTTCATATTCGTCCATTAACCCTGTTTTGCATTCTTGAAACAGATGATTCAAATTTGGAATTATTGTGGTAGTTACTTTTTTATTTCCGCCTTTGGCCAATGCGTTTTTAATCGCAGGAATATTTACATCAGCGGGAACTTGTAAATCTTTATCCCCGTTGAGTGCTAGAACTGGACATTTCACTTTTTCTAAAGCCGATGAAGGATCCAATTTCAGAAAAGAGACCATCCAAGGGCTTGTGATTTGTGACGTTACTCCACTTATTTGTTGCTCGTTCATTTTGTCTCCAAATTGCACTTTGAAATAACTATTTATTTTAGATTTAAGATTAGAATCATTTTCTGGGGAAGTCAAAATCATTTCATAAGCTCCCTTAAAAATTTCTTGTCCATTTTGAATTTCATTCTCAGGAACTCCCATTTGGCGTTCTATCTTTTCTTTTTGCAAAAGCATCAATTGATCTCCGCGGATTCCGGTTCCCGCCAACAATACAATAAAATTTATATCCTTTGAATTCCCTGCAACTATGGGGGCAATTACTCCCCCTTCGCTATGCCCCATTAATCCGATCCTGTTTTTATCGATTTCTTTTCGGGTTCGTAAATAATCGACTCCTGCTTGAACATCTTTGGCAAAATCGGGAGTGGTTGCTGTTTTATAATCACCTGTTGATTGGGCAACCCCTCTATCATCAAATCGCAATACTGCAATTCCATTTTTGGTTAGATAATCAGCCAAAACTAGAAAGGGTTTATGTCCCAACAACTCTTCGTCTCTGTTTTGAGGACCGCTTCCCGTAATCAAAATTACAGCAGGGAAATGACCTTCCTTTTGAGGTAAACTTAAAGTCCCAGCCAAAACATTTTTATCAATTTTGTTTTCAAATAGCACTTCCTCTGTATAATATGGATAAGGTTTTTGTGGTTCTTGAGGTCTTATTATTGCTTTTTTTTCTATAATAGCTCTTGACATATTCATTGCAAAAGATTGGCCGCCTTGCGAAAAATTACCCTCAATTATATTGTCGCTATTCAATATTCCTTCGTAACCAATTGTAGCAGTTGGTATTTGTAGTTTCAAAATAGCATTTTCAAAACTGGTTGTCGTTACTGGAATGCCTTTTGCACCTTGATCGGGACTATCCATTGTTGAAGAATATCCGCTTTCGGTTTTAGTGATGTTAAAAACCACTCTTAACTGTGCCCCGGGAACTTTTAAAACTCCATTCCATTGTCCGGTAATTTCTTGTCCGAACATAGTAAAAGAAGCTAGAATTGTTATTATAAAAAATACGGTTTTCTTCATTTTTGTTGACTTTATTTTAAAATTGATATTAAATAGTTAAAAAATGGAACCCAATTGTTTTTGCTTTTTCTTTTTTTGAATAATGGCAAAAAGGTAAAATTTTTCCCTTTAGCCCCGATTGAAATGGAAATCCTTATAAGCCGGTGTTCGGCTTATAAGATTGAAATGGAAAGCGGGACGATGCTAGCAAAAAAACCTAATCTTTCTGCTTCAAATTAATAATCGAACTTTATTTATTACCCTTTTTTCTCTATTTCCTTAAACTTAATATAGGAATACACCATTGGGACGATTGCCAAAACAAAAACCAGTGCAATAAAAACGATTGAAAAAGTTGCACTTGGAAACAACAAAGCGCCTAATACAATTGTTAACCCGCCAATAACCCAAAGTTTACTCGCAAAAACATGAGTAATTTTCCAAACTTCTTTATTCTCTAATGTCCAAGGGGTGCGGATCCCGATGAAATAATTGGGCTGAATCACCTTGAAATAATTTCCCAAAACGGTAAACAGAATACCGATAATTGCATAAATCATATTGGGGCTAGAAAAAGACTGATGTTTGGAGATATACAGTATGAACAATGCCAACAAGGACATGAATAAAACAAGTATAAACTTCAATTGGTAATACTTTCCCCCCATAAGAGCGATTCTCTTTTTGGGATCAATTTTTGGGACAACAAGTAACAAGACATACATTAAAACAGGCAACATAAACAGTAATCCTACAAGTGAAAATTTGTCTCCCCAATGATCAACTTCGCCTTTGTAATTCCAATGTGTTGGTACTTTTGCGGGTAAGGTATTCCAGATAAAAGCCAAATAAACAAAAGGCATTAACACAATTGCGATGATAGGAAGTTCTTTCCTTAAAGTTACATTCATAGTATTATTTTTTAAAAGTTAAAATCCATTGCAACACATCTTCCATTATGGTGGTGTTGATGGAATAGAAAATAAATTGTCCCGATTTTTCGGCAGTAATCAAATCAGCACGTTTCAAAATATCCAAATGATGGGAAATACTTGGCTTTGACATATTGAACTGATCGGCTATTTCACCAGCAGACATATCTTTTGTTTTCAAAAGCTCTAATATTTCTCTTCGTGTGGCATCATTCAATGCTTTAAATATGTCGTTCATAATTTAAAGTATTTATATATTTAGACAAATGTCTAAATGTTTTTTTGATTTACCAAATAATATTTATATTATTTTTCTTTCTATAAGAAAATTTCTCTTTTCTTTTAGAACACTACGTTTCGTCATGTTTTTAACACAAACAAGCAATTAAATTGATAAAAAATAACAATTTAAACACATTTATTTAAAAAAAAATACGTTATTGCAAAACATTAATCCAATTCAAATAAACCAACAAATACCCTTACTTTTGAAAAGTCAAATCCAAAACATAAAAAATACTGAAGATTCTACACTTTGGTCCAGTTTGAAAGCGGGTGATGAAAAATCATTCTCAATACTTTTTGAAAAATATTATTCGGTTTTAATTCGCTACGGAAATTCATTTTCACCTTTTAAAGAAAAAGTACAAGATTGCGTACAAGATGTATTTGCAGATGTTTGGATCTACAGACAATCATTAAGCAATTCGGTTGTGGTAAAAGCTTATTTGTTATCTAGTGTTCGCAAGAGAATTGCACGCTTACAGAAACGTGATTATATTTTTATGAAGACATCGACTACGGATTCTATTGAATTTTTATTTGATTTTTCAATAGAACATCAACTTATCTCAGATGAAGAGTCAGCACTAAAAGTGGCACATCTAAATTCATTTTTGAACAACTTACCCGCCAGGCAAAAAGAAGCACTCTATCTTCGATACCATCAAGGACTTACCGTGGAACAAATTGCCGAATTACTACAGATCAATTATCAATCAGCGAATAACTTATTACATCGGGCATTACTTCAACTTCGAAGAGAATGGAAAGGCAATCTCTCCCTATTATTGTTATTATCTGCAACCACTTTTTAATTATTTTTTATTTAATTTAAAAATAATATTAATTTAATGAGTATCTAATAAAGAAACTGTCCTCTATGTTCTTGTAAGCTAATTTTTTTATGCAAGAACGTAATAATTATACAGAAATAGAAGATTTTTTGGCCGATGCCTCATTCCAGTTATGGGTACGATCAAAAGTAGATAGTCAAGGTTGGGAAGAATGGACTTTGGAAAATCCAGATCGTGCCAAATTGGTCGAGGATTCCAGATTATGGTTATTGGCGATGTCCGTGCACCATGAAGAGATCCCATCTGAAGTTATTCAAGGCGGATTAGAATCTACTTGGAAAAAAATCAATGAAAAAGAAAAATCAGCTGCCGAAGCAAAAAGATCAACTGTACAATTATGGCAAAAAAATTGGCTGAAAGCGGTTGCCGCGGTATTCTTATTTGGCTTTTTATCCAATTGGTTTTACAATAATCATTTTGTTTCCAATAATTCAGAATCTACTTATAATGAGATTATAAAGGACGATTACACTGATCTTGTGGAGCAAACAAATCATTCATACAAACCACAAATAATAACATTGTCTGATGGAAGTTCTGTGCTGCTAAAACCAAATAGCAAGCTGAGTTACCCAAAAATATTTACTGGAAACACAAGAAAAGTATATCTTTCTGGAGAAGCCTTTTTTGAAATTAGCAAAAATCCCAAAAAACCTTTTTTTGTATATGCTAATGAAATTGTAACCAAAGTTGTTGGTACGAGTTTTAGAATAAAAGCTTATGCCGATTTACCAAACGTTGAAGTAATTGTTCGAACTGGTAAGGTTAGAGTTAGATCGAATCCATCAGTAACAAATTCAAAAGAAAAAGAAAAAGAAATCATATTACTGCCCAATCAGGCACTTCGGTTTACAAGACAAAATCAAACCTTCAATAAAATTACTGATATTACTCAAGATGAATCTTTTGATCATACCCAAGGAAATATTGAACAATTAAGTTTTGAATTCACAGACATACCGGTCGCACAGATATTCAAGACTATTGAACAAGCTTATTTGGTAAATATTGATTTCCCTATAGATAAATTAAAAAATTGTCATCTAACAACCTCATTAAGTGATCAGCCTTTACCCGAAAAACTAAAAATCATTTGTAAAAGTATTAGCAACAATACCAATTACGAAATGAACGGAAATCAAATTATCATATCTTCAAATGGCTGTAATTAATTCTAATTTCTCTTTATAAAAAATAAAAATAAAAAAAGCGCCGAATATGCTGTAACATACTCGACGCTCTAATAAAATCAAATTGCACTCTGTAAAGTGAAATTTGTAGTGTTTCTTAAAATACCCTTTAATTAAATATTCATTAAAACAAAACCAAAATTATGAAAAAACCTGTTGTAAAACAACGATTACTCTTTCGAATCATGAAAATAACATTATTCCAGCTGGTCTTAGCATTTGTCTTTTCAACTGTTACAATGGCAAACAGTGTGAATGGTCAAAAAAAATTAGATACGAAGGTAACTATTGTAGTTTCCAATTTATCTTTGGATGATGCTTTATCTAAACTTCAAAAATCTGCGCATGTAAAATTTTCATATAATTCGAGAATTACGCAACTCAATCAAAAAGTAAGCATCGATGCAAACGAAGAAGCTTTGTCTAGTATTTTAAACGAAATACTTTTACCTTTAAACATCAGTTACTCTGAAATAAGTAATCAGATTGTGCTTCAAACCATACCTCCTAAAGAATCAACAAATTTTAACCTTTTAGAATCATTAAATTCTAATTTAATTGCGTCTATCATTGTTAAAGGTAAAGTAATCGACAATGGTGGAAATCCTCTACCAGGAGCATCAGTACTGGTTAAAGGTACTAATGTTGCAACACTAACTGATTTCGACGGAACTTTCTCTATAGAAGTACCCTCTGGAAATACAAAAATAGTAGTTAGCTATATTGGTATGAAAACGAAAGAGGTTGATGTTACTAACAATTTTATCACTGTAGTTTTGTCTGAAATAGGACAAAGTCTTAACGAAGTTATCATTACAACTGGATATGAGAAAACATCAAAAAGAACTTTTACCGGGGCTGTAAGCAAAATTACAGATAAAGAACTCAAAGTAGATGGTGTAGTTGATGTCAGCCGAATGATTGAAGGTAAAGCCGCTGGGGTAACTGTACAAAATGTCACCGGTACTTTTGGTACTGCACCAAAAATTACAGTACGTGGATCATCATCAATTTTTGGAGACACAAAACCGCTATGGGTTATTGATGGTGTTGTACAAGAAGATATTATTAATCTTTCATTTGCTGATTTAGCTTCAGGAAACTCAGAAACTTTATTAAGTTCATCAATTGCGGGTTTAAACGCTAACGATATTCAAAGCATAGAAATCCTTAAAGATGCATCGGCAACTTCTATATACGGTTCAAGATCATTAAACGGTGTTGTTGTCGTTACTACCAAACAAGGCAGAAGAGACTCACCATTAAAAATTACATACTCATTAGAGCAATCCCTTAGAACAGTGCCTAATTATGGACAATATGATATTTTAAATTCTCAAGAGTCGATGAGCATTTTTAAAGAAATGGAAGCCAAAGGATATTTGGATTTACCATCAACGGTAAATGGCAGATATGGAGGTGCGTATAATATTTTAGGAAGAGCAATTAATACGTATGTTCCTGAAACTGGTGGTTATTTAGTAAATAATGACCCCGTAAGCCGTAATAATTTCCTAAAAAAATATGAATTAGCCAATACTGATTGGTTCAATATACTCTTTAGACCTTCAATTACTCAAAATCATTCTTTGAGTTTTGCTGGAGGTGGTAAAAACAACACCTTTTATGCTTCACTAGGTTTTTACAATGATCCAGGATGGACTATTGCTGATCAAGTAAACCAATTATCATCAAACATAAAAGGAACGTTCTTTATAAATGATAAATTAAACATAACACTTTCTACACTAGCTTCGGTTCGTAATCAAGAAGCTCCAGGAAGTTATGAAAGTGAAAAAGATGAAGTTTTTGGAAAAGTTACCAGAGATTTTGATATCAATCCTTTTAATTATGTTTTGAATACCAGCAGAACTTTAAGACCTTATGATGAGAATGGGAATTTAGAATATTATAGAAACAATTGGGCTTCGATGAATATTTTAAATGAATTGAAAAATAATTATATGGAAATTGAAGTTAAGGACATTCGTTTTCAACTCGATTTAGATTATAAAATTAATTCACATCTTACCTATAATCTAACTGGATCCGGACGTTATGCAAATACAAGCCGTGAACATAAAATACTAGAAAATTCAAATGTTGTTGGCGCTTACAAAGCAGGAACTCCTGAAGGTGAAGATGGTGTTAACACATTGGTTAGGGATGAGAATATCTTTTTATATCAAGACCCTAATGACTTAACAGCTCCAAAAGTTTCGGTTTTACCTAATGGTGGTTTCTTGAGAAAATTTACAAATGATCTGACTTCTTATAATCTTAGAAACAGTATTACCTACAGAAATAATTTTAAAGATAAACATGAATTAGAAGGTTTCTTCGGGACTGAGATGCGTGTTGTAGATCGAAACAGTGATAATTTTACAGCAGCTGGACTTCAGTATGACCGTGGTCTTACCGCTTTTACTGACCCAAGAATTATCGAAAAAATAATTAATGGTGGAGATTCTTATTATGGATTTAATGTAGAAAAAGAAAGAACGGTAGGTTTCTTTGGTAAAGTTGGATACACTTACGATCGCCGCTATACCGCTTCTTTAACAGGTCGCTATGATGGGTCAAACAGACAAGGAGACAGTGGTTCTTCGAGATGGCTACCTACTTATACTTTTAGCGGGAAATGGAATCTTTCTGAAGAAAATTTCATGAAGAATGTTGAATCTGTAAACAATTTAAGCCTAAGAGGTTCTTATGGACTAACTGCAACAGCTGGACCTGCAACTAACTCACTGGCGATTTACAAAAGTTATATTACTGATCGTTTTAATATTGATGATAGAGAATCAGGAATCCAAATTGAGGAATTACAAAATGGAGCATTGACTTGGGAGAAACAATTTGAAACTAATATAGGTTTTGATTTAGCTATGTTCAATAACAGAATACAATTTACAACAGATGTTTACAGCAGAAAAGCATTTGATTTGGTAGATTATGTTATTACCTCTGGAATTGGAGGACAAAGAATAAAACAAGGTAACAATGCTAATATGGAAACCAAAGGTCTTGAAATTGGTTTCTCTACAAAAAACATTAATACTAAAGATTTTAAATGGTCAACAACCTTAAACTTTTCAATTTTCAATCAAGAGATTACAAAATTAGAAAATAAACCTACAGTTTTCGATTTGATCGATGGCAATGGAGGCAATACAGTTGGACACCCAAGAAATTCAATTTATTCGTACCAATTTACAGGCTTAAATAATCAAGGTTTACCTACTTTTATTATGCCTGAAGGGGAAACAGATAATATAACAGGAGCTGATTTTCAAGACAATCAAGATGTTACTAAATATTTAAAATATGAAGGTTCTATTGAACCAAATAAATCAATTGGTCTAGCAAATACATTTACCTATAAAGATTGGTCTTTATACGTCTTTTTCGTTGGATCTGGTGGAAACAAAGTACGCCTAAATCCTGTTTATGACAGTACTTATGATGATTTAACTGTTTTTACTAAAGAATTTACGAACCGCTGGATTAACCCTGGTGACGAAAATTATACAAACGTCCCTGTTATTGCAGACCAACAATTGAATTCGAATTATGGAGGATCAAGAACTCTGGCAAGAGCATATAACACTTATAACTATTCAGATGTTAGAATTGCAGATGGTGATTTTGTACGATTAAAAAACATATCATTGAGTTGGGAATTTCCAAAAGATTTGAAGAAAAAATTAGGACTTAGTGTCTTTACTTTAAAAGGCTCTTCTGTTAATCCTTGGTTAATTTATTCAGACAAAAATTTAAATGGCCAAGATCCTGAATTTCGTAATACTGGAGGTGTTGCCATGCCAGTTACCACTCAATATACTTTTGCTATCAACCTTTCATTTTAATATTATAAATTTATGAAAAACTTAAAAATAACACTATTACTTCTAACGCTTGCAGTTGTTAGCAGTTGTGATGATTTTCTTTCTGAGAAACCCGATAATAGAACCGAAATAAATACTCCCGATAAAATTACTGAAATTTTAGTCAATGCTTATCCTCAAATGAGTTATTTTGATATTGCCGAAACAATGTCGGATAATGTATTTGATAGCGGTCTAGCCGAAACACTGCCAAAAAATGAACAAAACTACAATTGGGATATTCAAACAGAAACTAATAATATTGATACTCAAGCCTTCTATTGGGATGCTTGTTACAGAGCTATTGCACATGCAAATACAGCACTGCAAGCAATTGATCAATTAGGAAATCCAAGCAGTTTAAATCCTCAAAAAGGAGAAGCATTAATAGCAAGAGCCTATTCGCATTTCATGTTAGTGTCTTTCTGGTCAAAACGCTACAATCCAGCTACTGCAAGCACAACTCTAGGAATCCCCTATGTTACAAAACCTGAAAATGAGCTACTTGCGAAATACAAGCGAAATACAGTTCAGGAAGTTTTTGATTTTATTCAAAAAGATATTGAAGAAGGGCTTCCCTATATAACTAATGGTTACAAAGAGCCAAAATTCCATTTTAATAAAGAGGCAGCTAAAGCATTTGCGAGCAGGTTTTATTTGATAAAAGGAGATTGGAATAGAGTAATAGCATTATCAAACGACTTAGGTGCAAAGCCAGTTGGGAAACTAAGAGATTTTGCCTCTTATGATTTAATGAGTGTAAATGACCAACGTGTAAATTTTGCAAGCAGTGCTGCTCAAACAAACTTATTAATTGTGTCTGCAAATTCAATTGTCGGAAGATCAGCTTCTCAAAGCAGGTTTTATCTTTCGGGTGATAAATATCAAGAAATTTTAGGGTCTGGCACAAGTCTTTTTGGAAAAAACTGGCTGTACAATTTTTATTCTTCCAATAGTAGCATAACTGTATTTCTTCCTAAGTTCTATGAGTATTTCAAGTATACAAATGTTACAGCCGGAATCGGAGAACCGTATGTTGCTGAAGTTTTATTAAGTAATGATGAGTTTTTCTTAAATCGAATAGAAGCTCATGTTATGGCTGGACAGATTAGTTTGGCAAATGATGAATTGGAATACTTTTTATCAACTAGAACAGCAGGATACAACGCCGCAACAGATAAACTAACGGAAGCTAAAGTTGTTGCAAAATACCCTGTAGTTGCTGATGAGTACACTCCGTTTTATACTATGACCCCCGTACAAACCTCTTATATAAAAGCAATTGCCGAAACAAAACGCAGAGATTTTATACACGAAGGCATGAGATGGTTCGATGTAAAGCGTTTTAATATTGTTGTTAATCACGAAATTAACAACAAATCAACCAAAATTTTAGTCAAAGATGATAATCGTAGAGCTTTACAAATACCTCTTCATGCTTCAGGTAATGGCATCGAATTAAATCCTAGATAATTTTTAAAAGCAAAATATCATGAAAATAGTAAAATATAATAAAATAGCAGTTTTGTTTTTGGCATTGACAGTTCTTACTGCTTGTTCGAATGATGATCAAGTAGGCGAAAGCCAGCTTGATTTTAATCAGCCAACAAAAACTGCACTAGATAATTGGATAGGTATAAATTATCTAAACCCTTACAACATAAATGTCCAATATAAGTGGAATCAAAATACGGTTGATAATAGCCGCTATTTATTTCCGCCATTAGTAAGCAGCGTTCAGCCTGCACTTGAGATTGTTCAAAAAATTTGGCTTGACAGTTATAAAACAATTGGAGGGGCAGATTTTGTAAAAAAAATTGCTCCCCGAGAAATTGTTTTGGTAGGTGGAGTTAATTTAAATAGTGTAGGTACCAGAACCTTAGGACTAGCCGAAGGAGGGCAACGCGTAACACTTTTTGAAACTGATTATATCGACAAAACAAATCGGGCAAATATACAAGAATTTATACACACCATTCAACACGAATATATTCATATTTTAAATCAGAATAAACCTTTTGATGAGAAAGCTTGGGCTGCAATTACTCCAGTTGGGTATACTGCAGATTGGTACAATTATGAAAATGCCCTCTCAAATGAATTAGGTTTTATTACTAGTTATGCAAGATCTAATATTAATGAAGATTTTGCAGAAACAGCATCTATAATATTAATTAGTTCAAAAGCGGAGTATGCAGATTTTTTGAATAATATTACAAGTGACTCGGCATATTTTGCATTAATAGCAAAAGAAGCTTTAGTCGTAAAATATTTTAAAGATGCTTTTGATATGGATTTCTATGCTTTACGTGATGAAGCCGAAAAAAATACAAATGCCGTTATAAATTAATTAAATATCAAATAATTATGAAAACACAATATATTTATAAATACCTAATTATAGGTATTATAGCCTTACTGTTTGCTGCTTGTACTAATACAGATGCAGATCAAAAATTCGAACAATCACCAACGGAACGTTTGCAAGCAAAACAAAAAGAATTAAATGATTTACTGTTATCCTCCGAATTTGGTTGGAAAGCAGTTTATTTTACTGACAACACGCAATTAGGAGGCTATACCCATCTGTTTAAATTTAAAAATGGCGGATTAGTCGACATGGCATCCGATTTTGATAGTGATACTGCCATCTACAACAGTGAGTACCAAATTCAATTAGGAAGTTCTGTAAGTCTTGTGTTCACAACAAAAAATAGAATTCACTTGCTATCCGATTCAGATAATTATCCAACAGCAGCACTAAGAGCAAAAGGATACAAAGGTGATTTTCAATTTTTGTACTATGGTCAAGAAAATGGAGAAATCATTTTTAAAACCAATAGAGCTTTTATTGAACTTCATTTTGTAAAAGCAACGGCGCAAGATTGGGCAGATCTTCACAAAAATATTGATATGATAGCCAATGTAATTGGAGCTCCTACTCGACCACTTTTTAGATTATTGGAAACAAACGATGGTACAACACAACATCAATTTGATTTTAGTTTTACAGATATTACGCGTTTTGCAGTTGCAAACTCTGTAGAATCGGGATCAAGTATGAGTTATAACATGGGAATTGCTTATACACCTACGGGTATTGTTGTTGATCCCGCAGTAGAAGTCGGAAAGCAAAAACTAACCAACTTTACATATGATAATGTAACCGGAGCCTTTACTGCCACAGGGACAAACAATGTCACTGCAACCATAAAATATAGTGACAAACCTTTAGTATTAACCGATGATTACAAAAATCTTTTGGATGGTAAACCTCAGACAGTATATGGATATATTGCTGCATATTTATCAAGTGCTCAAACAAATTCACCACTGTGTATATCTTTGTTGAATGCCGTTAATGCTACATTACCTGCAAATCAAAAATTGAGTAGAATACAACTGAATTTCAATACTCCTTTTGGAAATTATATTGAATATCGATTTGCAGGCGGGAAAAAGACAATTTACCACAATGTAACCACAGCCGAAAATACAACAGCAAAAACAATTGTTCTTATTCATGACTCTTGGGACAATGGTACTGCACTAATACCAGAACCAGCCTACTTAAAAGGCATTGACGCAAAATTGATGGATCCAGCAGGTTTATACGTCAAAAAAGAAAATTTTAAAATACAATTTTCTAATACTATTTACACTTTTACAAGCGCCTCAAGTCCATTTAGAATAACAACTTATGGTTTGTAATAACAAAAAGCTAGTTTTATAATATGATAAAGAAATATATTACACCGATAAATGTTATTATCCCCCTATGGGGACTACTTCTTGTATTCATTTCAAACGAATATAGTGAGTATTATAGATATTGTTTATACGGATCCATAACAATAATGATTCCATTTATGATTTCTAACCTTATTAAACAGAGAAGAGATGATCAAATCAATGGTACAACAATATTTAAATCATCAATTTATAGGATGCTGATTATGGCAGTAATACTAATAGTTTTCTTTTTCATTACTGAGCAAAGTTACATGTAAGGCTTTTAGCTTTACTTATATTTAAAGAAAAGCAACTCAATTTGAGTTGCTTTTTCATTTTAATCCTGTTTGATGAATTAGTTTTACTTTGTTTAAAGATTAGCTAAAAAAAGAGACTAATTTACATCTTACTATTTCTAATAAATATTCATGAATACAAGTTAAAGTTCTACCTCAAAAGAAAACATTTAAACAATCTCTTCCATTATTTTTTGGTAATTTAGCATCAAATAAAAACAATATGCCAACCGACTGTATTAGCTATCAAAATTCCGGGTATTTTTCTCCTTTGATGAATGATTATTTAAATCAAAAAAACGAAATAGCTTCTTTATACCATCACTTTCCCACTCTTGAAAATTTTAAAAAACAAATCGAAGAGAAAAAAATCAATTTCAATAGCAATGACAATGGCAATTTAAAAAGACAAACATTAGTTCGTGTTTTAAAAAATCAATATGCTGAATTAACCGTTTCTGCTGAAACATTAAACCATATTGAACTTTTAAACCATCCAAATACATTCACCGTTACCACTGGACATCAGCTCAACTTATTCAGTGGGCCTTTGTATTTTTTGTACAAAATCATTTCGACTATTAATTTAACCAAAGAATTAAAAGCGAAATATTCTGACTATAATTTTGTTCCTGTGTATTGGATGGCAACAGAAGATCATGATTTTGAGGAAATAAATTATTTTAGTTTCAAAGGAAAAAAATTCAGATGGAACAAAGAAAGCAAAGGACCAGTTGGGAGATTATCTACCGAAGGTTTAGCTGAATTTTTAGAAATATATGAACTAGAAATAGGTTCCAGCACTAATGCCAATACTATCAAGAAACTGTTTGAAGACTCCTACATCAAACATAATCATTTAGCCGATGCCACAAGATATTTGGCCAACGCACTTTTTGGTTCATCGGGATTAGTCATTCTGGATGCCGATAATCAAGATTTGAAACGCTCTTTTATTCCTTATATAAAAGACGAATTGCTTCACCAATCTTCTTTCAAAGCAGTTAGCGAAACTATAACAAAAATGAACGATTATTTCGTTCAGGTGAATCCGCGCGAAATCAATTTATTTTACATTGAAGACAATTTACGCGAACGAATTATTCTCGAAAACAATGTTTATAAAGTCAATCATACCAAAATCGAATTCACCGAAACCGAAATTCTCGCATTATTAGAAAGTAATCCTGAAAAATTCAGTCCCAATGTCATCATGCGTCCGTTGTACCAAGAGGTTATTCTACCCAATTTATGCTACATTGGCGGAGGCGGGGAAATAGCGTATTGGTTGGAATTAAAATCATTTTTCACTTCCGCAAAAGTAACATTCCCAATATTGTTATTGAGAAACTCCGTGCTTTTGGCAACTGCAAAACAAAACAAAAAAGCTGACAAATTAAACCTGACTTGGTCCGACTTATTTTCAAAACAAGCCGCTTTAGTCAATCGAATAACCCAAAAGCTATCCGATTTCCCGATTGATTTCAGCGTTCAAAAAGATGCATTAAAAAAACAATTTGAAGCACTTCTAGAACTCGCTAATCAAACGGACAAATCCTTTTTGGGAGCAGTGAAAGCACAAGAAGTCAAACAAATCAAAGGGCTAGAAACGCTTGAAAAAAGGTTGCTAATTGCTCAAAAAAGAAAATTTAACGATGAATTGCAACGCGTCGTTGACTTACAAAACGAATTGTTCCCCAACCAAAGTTTGCAGGAACGGTCAGCCAATTTTTCAGAATTTTATCTAGAAAACGGTCAACATTTAATTCCGCAAATATTGAGTCAACTCAAACCATTGGAGCAAAATTTTAATATTATCACTTTAGATTAGACGAACATCAACAATCTATGTGCTTCCTATATTTTCTAAAAAAAACACTTTAAAGCTAAAAAAACAGCATAAAAATCACTTAAACAACAATTTTTCATCATTAAATTGACAATTTGCTAAAATCATTCCATAAAAAAAGTATATTTTTGCACACACTTTTAAAAACATATAAAAATGGCGACTAATAGAACTTTTACAATGATTAAACCTGATGCGGTTCAAAACGGACACATTGGTAACATCTTGGCAATGATTACAAACAATGGTTTCAAAATCATTTCTTTGAAATTAACACAATTAACAGTTGCAGATGCTCAAGCATTTTACGCTGTACACGCTGCAAGACCTTTCTACGGAGAATTGGTAGAATTCATGTCAAGAGGACCAATAGTTACTGCTATTTTAGAAAAAGAAAATGCAGTTGAAGATTTCAGAACTCTAATTGGTGCTACAAACCCAGCCGAAGCTGCTGAAGGAACTATCCGTAAAGCATACGCAACTTCTATCGGAGAAAATGCAGTTCACGGTTCTGATAGCGACGAAAATGCTGCTATCGAAAGTGCATTCCATTTTGCAGGAAGAGAGCAGTTCTAATTAGTATTCAGTGATCCGTTTTTTAGTGCTCAGTAAAATACAACACTAAACACAGTTTACAACTTCATAAAAAATCCCATTCAGTCTACACACCGAATGGGATTTTTTTATAAAAAAATGATCTCTTTTTAAAAGTCTGACCACTAACTTCCTGAATACTGCTCACTATCTTAGAACCACATCCCGCACCACATCTCGTCTCAATTCCTCATTAATCATTTTTATAATCTTTGATTTTCCGTGGCTTAATTCCTCGCGAAGTACTGCCGATGTCAACTCCACATAGAGAGTAGCACCTTTCAAAACCACATTTTTGGTATAACTGTTCACCCCATTTCCCATCAAATTACGCCAAGCATCCTTCACGTCAATTTGATCCATTCCAGGTTGCAATTTGTTCACTTCAATAATTTGTTTCAAAATATCCCCAACCGAACTTTGATTATTTAGTCTCTTTGCCATAGCTTTCAAGGTTTATAGGCCCTGCTTTTTTATAATGATATTCTTTTTTTTCCGCATTCAAAACCACCAACTCCTTGTCCGTCAAAGCCATGATTTCCTCACTCCATTTCATATACGGCGTACTGTAATCCAAAAAAGTTTGGTCATCGGCAAAACGAATTTTAACATCCTCAAAAGTTTCGTTTACCAAAAAAGTACCATCCAATTGTGGCATCACTTTCTTACGAATTCCAATATTTTTTTTATCAATTCGAAAATAATCAAACGACTCATTTATCCCATATTTCTTCTCACTCCCATCCTCCAAAATCACTTTTTCAATCTCCCAATAGCCGTTAATTTTGGCTACATCAGCCGAAGTTATTTTTTGCTTACACCCAACCAATAAAAGGGCTACCAATAAAATACCAAATACTTTTTTCATAGAATAATTATTTTGTCATTACGAAGAATGAAGTCGTCATCCTGAGCGAAGTCGAAGGGAGGAGCTATTTCCTGCTATCCGTTTCAATCTTATAAGCCGAACCCCGGCTTATAAGGATTTCCACTACTATCAGGGCTAGTGCATCCCGTTCCTCAACATCATTAGTTAAGACCACAAAGTTAAACTTTAAAAAATCAAAGAAAATAAAAAAACAATTTCTCTTTAAACTATTTTATATATTTTTGGTCTAACCCAAAACCAAACCAACCAACTATGTCAAAATCAATACTATTACTCGTTTTAGCTTTTTGTTGCATCAATTGCTCTTCTGATAATACCGACCCAACACCTGTTCCTACACCAACTGAAACATTATATTTTCCACCACTTACCGGCACTACTTGGGAAACTAAAACCATAGAAAGCCTTGGTTGGAAACAAACAGCTATTCAACCTCTCTTAGATTATTTAGAACTCAAACATTCCAAAGGGTTTATTATCCTTGTTAACGGCCGAATCGTTATGGAAAATTATTTCAATGGACACGACGCAGCCACCAATTGGTATTGGGCAAGTGCAGGTAAAACATTAACAGCAACAATGACAGGAATTGCACAACAAGAAAACCTCATCAACATCAACAACAAAGTATCACAATACATAGGAACAGGTTGGACAAGCATACCGCTTGCCAAAGAAAACCTAATCACCTGCAAACATTTACTCACTATGACTTCTGGATTAGATGACACCACCGATGATGTAACACCTGCAGCCCTCACCTACACAGCCGATGCAGGCACACGTTGGGCATACCACAACGTATATGTAAAACTGCAAGATGTAATCGCACAAGCCAGCGGGCAATCTTGGAGTACCTATTTCAATACCAAATTGAGAGACAAAATCGGCATGAATGGCACTTGGTTTACATCCGGCAACAATATTGTTTACAGCAGTACCACCAGAAGCATGGCTCGTTTTGGATTATTGATGTACAATAAAGGGAAATGGGAAAATGATGTAATTCTAAACGAATCCTATTTTAACGAAGCTACGAACACTTCACAAAACATCAATTTAGGCTACGGTTATTTGTGGTGGATAAACGGGAAATCAAGTTATCACTTACCACAATCACAAATAACTTTTCAAGGAAGTATTATCCCATCAGCTCCAAATGATATGTTCATGGCTTTGGGCAAAAACGACCAAAAAATCTACGTAGTTCCAAGTAAAAAAATGGTCGTTATCCGGATGGGAGACGCAGCAGACAATGTAAATCTAGCCTTATCTGATTTTGATGATATGCTTTGGACAAAAATAAGTGCTTTGTATCAGTAATAATCTAAGGCATCAGGTTACAAGAGCTTTTATATTTTTTGGAATCTCAAAAGTAAATCACTGCTAGTATTTTGTATATTTGTTATTATAAAACTAAGATTATGACAACGCTAACTATAAATGAGAAAACCAAGGCAGGAAAAGTAGTCCTTGAATTGGTAAAGATACTCACTGATGCTGGAAGTAAAGGAATTGAAATAAACAATCCAACAAATAGTTTAGAATCTCCAGAACTTAGCCAAAAAGAGGAAGCTTTTTTAAAAACCTTAAGACGTTCGGCAAAACACGCTAAAGAAATTGGAGCAGGAACTCGAAAAGGAAAACCATTACAAGAGTTGTTTGATGAATTATAGTTTTGAAACAACAGATGATTTTAATAAAGATTTTAAAACTTTAAGCAAAAAAACACCCCTCCTTAAAAACAGATTTAAAAAATTTATCAAATACTATTTTAGAAAATCCAAAACTAGGCATTGATTTAGGTTCTGGTTTCAAAAAATTAAGAATAGACATAAAATCCAAAGGAAAAGGAACCAGCGGTGGTGGACGAGTTATTACTTATGAAGCTATTGTAAACATTTCAGAAACAATTATAACATTTGTCGCTATATACAATAAAGGGGACTATGATACGATAAGTCTTTCCATTCTAAAGAAAAATCTAGGCCATTAATTTATTCCGCAACCTCAAAAGCTTTTCGTAATACTATTAGGATAGCGAAAAATCATTTTCACTTACAACTCAGCCATTAGAAAAAAGCCCTTAAATAATTAGAGGTGTTTCGTAATTTCCTAATTACGAAACACCTCTACACTTTTTATTCTTGATAACTATCGAAATGTAGTTACCTATTTCTTAATCCTTCTCATCAAACCTAGAAAGAAAAAGACCAAACCAACAATCAACAATACATAATAAAAACTGACACTGGTTGTTCTAATAACGTTAGCCAATACAAAAGCCACAATACTTACAAAATAAAAGTATATTGGATTCGTGTTTTTTAGTGAAGAAAAATTCATGAACATCTATTATTTAAAAAAACTATCTACAAACTCGTATTTATTAAAAACCTGCAAATCTTCAATTCCTTCTCCCACTCCAATATACTTAACTGGAATCTGAAATTGATCTGAAATACCAATAACAACGCCACCTTTGGCAGTACCGTCTAACTTGGTAACCGCTAAACAAGAAACTTCTGTTGCTGCCGTAAATTGTTTGGCTTGTTCAAATGCGTTTTGTCCTGTAGAACCATCCAAAACAAGCATTACATCGTGAGGCGCATCGCCAACCACTTTTTGCATCACCCGTTTTACTTTAGAAAGTTCGTTCATCAGGTTAATTTTATTATGCAAACGACCTGCAGTATCAATAATAACAATATCGGCATTTTGAGCCACCGCCGATTGCAATGTATCAAAAGCTACCGAAGCTGGATCGCTTCCCATTTCTTGTCTAACAATAGGCACGCCTACTCTATCTGCCCAAATTTGCAATTGATCAATCGCAGCAGCTCGAAAAGTATCTGCAGCTCCAAGAACTACATTAAAGCCAGCTTTTTTGAATTGATAGGCTAGTTTACCAATGGTTGTTGTTTTACCCACACCATTCACACCCACTACCATCAAAACATAAGGTTTGGTATTTACAGGAATAACAAACTCAGTGGCTTCACCAGAATTGGTTTCTGATAATAACCCTGCAATTTCGTCTCTCAATATTTGATTGAGTTCATCAGTTCCTAGATATTTATCCGCTTCTACTCTTTTTTCTATTCGAGTAATTATTTTAAGCGTTGTATTCACCCCAACATCCGAAGAAACAAGAATTTCCTCTAAATTATCTAATACATCATCATCCACTTTTGATTTTCCTGCAACCGCTTTGGATAACTTGGAAAAAAAAGTTGTTTTTGTTTTTTCTAGACCTTTATCTAATGATTGTTTTTTCTCTGACGAGAATATTTTTTTAAAAAAGCTCATGGAGTTTAATTATTTGTAATTTACATTTGTCAACTTAAGCAAGAAAAATCAATTAAAATGTTTTAATCTGCTTTTAATAAAATACCCGAAAAGCATTTTATTTTCAAGGTGTAAATATAGAAAATAAAAAAGCTACTTCCGAATGAAAGTAGCTTTTCTATAAAATGTAATAGTTAATTATTTCTTTTTCAAGAATTCATCAACTTCTTCAGGAGCCATAATAGATTCAACGAATGTATATGCTCCAGTTACTGGAGATTTCACCATTTTGATGGCTTTTGATAATCTCTTAGAAGATGTTTGTAACGATGCTACGGTTTTCTTTGCCATGATTCAAATGTTATTTGAAATTCAATAAAATCTTCAAATGGGTTCATTTGGGATCTTTATTAAAATCTCTAATTAATGGATTATTTTAAATTTTCACAAAAAGTAAAAATTTATAATTATTTAATTTCTTTGTGAACAGTTACTCTTTTCAAGATTGGATTAAATTTTTTAATCTCTAATCTGTCTGGAGTATTTTTTTTGTTCTTTGTTGTTATGTATCTAGAAGTTCCTGCAACACCTGAAGTTTTGTGTTCAGTACATTCTAAAATTACCTGGATTCTATTCCCTTTCTTTGCCATCTTGCTATTTGTTTATTTTGGAAAAGATTATTTAATAAATCCTTCTGACTGCGCTTTTTTCAAAACTGCAGCGATTCCATTTTTATTAATTGTTTTTATCGTAGATGCTGCTACTCTAAGAGTAATCCATCTATCTTCTTCTGGAAGATAAAAACGCTTTTTAACTAAGTTTACAGAAAATTTTCTCTTAGTTTTGTTCATAGCGTGAGAAACGTTATTTCCTACCATCGCTCTTTTACCTGTAAGGTCACAAACTCTTGACATTATACTTATCTTTTATCGTTATCTAAAATCAGGGTGCAAAGAAAAGAAAAATAAACCTATAAACCAAAAAAATTATAGCTCTTTTTTTGAAATTTCTTTCAGTAACATTTCAAGTCCTTTAACAGCCGCCCTATCTATCACTTTTTCACGGGGTTGACCAAAATCAAACATTTCAACAACAACTTCATTTGGTGTTGCTAATGCAATATATACTGTTCCAACATTGGCACTTGCCTCTCCTTTTGACGGTCCTGCATTACCTGTAGTTGCAATTGCATAATCAGTTTTGAGTAATGCTTTTACATTCAAAGCCATAGCTTTTGCGACTTCGGCACTAACAACTGTGTGTTCCTGTATCAAACTTTCCGAAACACCAAGTACATGAATCTTCACTTCTGTTGCATAAGCCACGACACTTCCTCTAAAATAACTGGAAGCTCCTGGAACTGATGCAATCATTTCCGCAATTTTCCCTCCAGTACAACTCTCTGCAGTTGATAATGTTACATTTTGCTTAGACAAAATTTTTCCCAAAACAACTTCTATAGTATCCTCTTCCTCAAAACCGACAATTATATCATGGATAATTGAATCTAAAGAATCTACATAATCTGCTATTGCTTCTTCTAGCATTTTTTTATCTGTTCCGCGCGCTGTGAGGCGCAACCGTAATTTTCCAAAACTCGGCAAATATGCCAGCTTTAAAAAAGAAGGCAAACTATCCTCCCATTTTTCAATACGCTCAGCTACTAGACTCTCGCCTTGCCCATACGTTAATATCGTTTTGTGCAGAATATAGGGGCGGTCATATTCGTTAACTAACTTTGGAATAATCTCGTTTTCAACCAAATATTTCATCTCAAAAGGGACACCTGGAAGAGAAACAAAAACAGTTTTTTCTTTTTTCATCCATAAACCAGGAGCAGTTCCATATCGATTATGAAGGACTGTCACTTTCGAGGGAACTAATGCTTGATCTTTGTTGATTTGAGTTATTTTTCTTTTAAAATACCCTTCAATCAATTCTGTAACATGAGCCAAAACAGATTCATCAATCACCAATTCGTCTTCAAAATAATCACAAAACGTTTTCTTGGTTACATCATCCTTTGTTGGCCCTAGACCTCCCGTAATGATTACAATATCTACCGTATTTTGAAGTTTTGAAAATGTATCCAATATGTGTTCTTGCGAATCACTTATGGACAGCATTTCATATACCTCAACGCCAATTTTATCCAAAGCTTTTGCTATAAAACCCGAATTTGTATCTACAATTTGACCAATTAAAATTTCATCGCCAATGGTAACTATTGCTGCTTTCATATTTTGACCCTATTTACATTTTGCATAAGATAAAAAAAATAATCCTCCAACTGTATAAATCAATACAGTCGTGGATTATTTAATGTTTTTTTTTAGTTTTAAAGGAATTAAAAACGATAAAAAATAAATTTTTAAAGATCGAAATCTTTTCTCAACTCTTTTATAGCATCCTTTACCTGAGATTTTACACTCTTGTAAGTTTCAATTATTTCTTTCTTTTTGCCTTCTGTTTTGGTCCAAGCCTCAATTTGCAAAATTTCCTCGAATGCCACATTCAAACCAAGTAAATCCAATGTAGGCTTCAATTTATGTGCAAAAGCATAGGCATGTTTATGATCTTTCTTTTTGATCCCCTCTCCAATTTGCATCAAGTCTTCAGGAACTTCGGTGACAAATAAATTTAAAATTTCATTTACGAACTCTGGATCATTATCCGAAAGTGCATAAACTTTTGCTAAGTTGTATTTTAAAGCCATTATTTTACTTGTATTCTAAATAGTTTATTTCCTTCTAAAAATCCCTCTAAAACATCATCAGGATTTACAGCAGCAACCCCCTCTGGAGTCCCTGTAAAAATAATATCTCCAATCTTTAACGTAAAAAATTGAGAAACATACGATATTAACTCATCGACATTCCACAACATTCTATTAGTATTCCCTTTCTGTACGATACTATTATTGTTTGTTAATTCAAATGTAATATTTTCTAATGAAACAAACTGACTTTTAGGCAAAAATTCTCCTATAACCGCTGAGCCATCAAATGCTTTGGCTTTTTCCCACGGAAGTCCCTTTTCTTTTAATTTAGCTTGTAGATCTCTTGCCGTAAAATCGATCCCCACACTTACTTCTTCATAGTATTTATGGGCAAATTTAGGTTCTATATATTTTCCGACTTTACTTATTTTTACAATAAGTTCAATTTCATGATGAATGTCTTCGGAAAATTCTGGAATCACAAAAGGATGTTGTTTTAACAAAATTGCCGAATCCGGCTTCATAAAAACAACAGGCTCCGTTGGACGCTCATTTTTTAATTCTTCAATATGACTGGCATAATTTCTGCCGATACAGATTATTTTCATAATTATCAGCCCCCCAACCCCCGAAGGGGGAGCTTCATTATTGCTCATTCCCCCTTCGGGGGCAAGGGGGCATTATTTCGTATTTAATTTTCTTAATTTAATAGCTGTCAAAACTTTTTTGGTATACAATGGAAAATCAGCATTTTGAATCCAACTATAATAACCTGGCTCCGACTCTAAAATCTTATCTACTTTGACTCCTTTATGTTTTCCAAAGGTAAAAACCTCCTCGTTATCAGCATCAAAAGCTATCATTCCGGCAAAATCAGCGATTTTTTTTCTGGTAGTAAACTCAGACAAAGATTTCATATCGTTTTCCAATTCAGGATAACGCTCCAATTGCGCCATTAGGATTTCATAAGTTGCCATCGTATCTGCTTCAGCTGAATGAGCATTTTCAAGTCCTTTGCCACAGTAAAATTTCAAAGCCGCACTCAAGGTACGCTCTTCCATTTTATGAAAAATGGTTTGCACATCAACAGAAACCCTACCTTTCATATCAAAATCTACTCCTGCACGCAATAATTCTTCTGCTAACAATGGAATATCAAAACGATCTGAATTGAATCCAGCCAAATCACTATCCTTAATCATATTATAAACTTGAGGTGCAAGTTCATTAAATGTAGGTTCATTAGCTACTTTTTCATCACTTATTCCATGAATGGCGGTTGATTGTGGCGGAATTGGAATTGTTGGGTTTACCAACCATGTTTTACTTTCTTTATTTCCGTTTGGGAAAACTTTAAAAACTGATATTTCTACAATTCTATCTTTTCCAATGTCAATTCCTGTAGTTTCAAGATCGAAAAAACAAATTGGCTTATTGAGTTTTAGTTCCATTTTTTGTGTTTGAATTGGTACAAATATAAATTTTAACCATGAGTTTTGCTAATTTATTTTACCCTGAAGGCACAAAATCACGAAGTTCCAAAAAAAAATAACCCTTACAAAGTTCAAAACTTTAAAAGGGCTATTTATTATAATTTTAGACACAACTTAGCAATCTCTATTTACATCAAATGCTTCAAGATAATCGGCTACGCGTTTTACAAAGTTTCCACCAAGCGCACCATTTACAACACGATGATCATAACTGTGAGACAAGAACATTTTTTGGCGAATCCCTATAAAATCACCGTCTGGAGTTTCTATAACCGCTGGCATTTTTCGTATTGCACCGAGTGCCAAAATACCAACTTGCGGCTGGTTCAAAATTGGCGTTCCAAAAACGCTTCCAAAAGTACCTACATTGGTAACTGTATAAGTTCCTCCTTGTGTATCATCTGGTTTTAGCTTTCCTGCTTTGGCACGACCACCTAAGTCATTCACTGCTTTTGCCATTCCCACCAAATTCAATTGGTCTGCATTTTTTATAACTGGAACGATTAGATTTCCATTTGGCAATGAAGCTGCCATTCCAAGGTTTATATTTTTCTTTTTTATAATAAAATCACCATCGACTGAGACATTCATATCAGGAAAATCCTTTAATGCTTTGGCGACTGCTTCCATAAAAATTGGAGTGTAAGTCAATTTCTCTCCCTCACGTTTCTCAAAAATATTCTTATTTTTCTCTCTCCATTTTACAATGTTTGTCACATCTACCTCAACAAACGACTGTACGTGCGCCGAAGTTTGCACAGAAGCCACCATATATCCAGCAACAAGCTTGGTCATTCTGTCCATTTCTACGATTTCATCTCCTCCACTTACAGAAATAGGAGAAACCTTTTGTGACGGAGTACTTACAGCAGAAACCTTTGGAGTTTCAATCGCTTTGACTGGTGTCTCCACCACAGTTGCTGGTTGAGATCCTCTATTTTTTACGTAACTCAATATATCTTCTTTGGTAACACGTCCTTCTTTTCCTGTACCTTTTATACTCACCAATTCACCCAAAGAAATCCCTTCTTCTTTTGCAATATTTTTTACTAATGGAGAAAAGAATTTATCACTTTCAGAAAAACTAATTGGAGTTGCAACAGATTCTTTAGCTACTTCAACTGTTTTTTGAATCTCTTCTACAATGGCTGATGTAATCTCAAGACTTGGCGCTTCAACACTTCCTCCTTGAGTTTCAATAATAGCAATGGTCTGTCCTACTTGAACCAAATCATCTTTACCAAACAATTTTTCGACAAGAACACCCGAAACCTCCGATGGGACTTCGGAATCAACTTTATCGGTAGCAATTTCCAAAACAGCTTCATCCGCTTCAATTTTGTCGCCAACTTCTTTTAACCAATTTGTGATGGTTGCTTCTGCAACGCTCTCTCCCATTTTAGGAAGCTTTAATTCAAATCTTGCCATATTGTTAATCTAAAAGATGATTTTGATTTTCTGTTTGCGAAATTAATGAATATTATCAATATAAATTACACTAAATGTAATTTTTACCGATTATTACAACCTCTCCTCTATCATTAGAAGAATCACTTCCAATGATAAAATCTGCATTTTTAGGTATAATTCTAAAGGTTATTCCTTTATTTTTAAACCTTTCATGAATTTTAATGCATTCTTTAAAAGAAAAAAACTCATTATCCATAATAATTTGCGTCCCTTTTTTTATTGAATTTGATGACAAATTTACCTCTTTTTCTGATTTCCATTCGAGAAAATTTACCTTTTTTTGAACTACACCTATTATATTTTTCACTACCGTTTCAGAAGTCGATAATAACAAATATTTTCTAGAAGTTGTTTTAGTTTTAGACCTACCCTGAATTCTTTTTATTACAGAAAAAAACACAATTCCTATCCTCATAAATACATTAAAAAAAACGGATACTTGGAAATGTTTTTTATAGAAAAACGTCATTGCTTCTTGAAATCGTTTCATATAAGTTCCATCCTTAATTGTGCTTTCTCCTTTATAATGTATTACAGTTGTGTCATGATAATAATAATTCGTCTTTCCTTTTTGCAATACCATATACGACAAATCAATATCGTCTGAATACATAAAACAATTTTCATCAAAACCGCCTACCTCATTGTACAACTCATTTTTCAGGAACATAAAAGCCCCCACCAAAATTTCTACTTCACCCGTTTCATTTTCAGATAAATGCTGCGCATAATATTGATTAAAAAATCTAGATTTTGGAAAGATTTTATACAAACTGCAAATTTTAGTAAAGGCAACCCACGGCGTAGGAATCCCTCTTTTGCTTTCGGGTAGAAAATTACCCGTTCCGTCGATTAGTTTTACACCTACAATTCCAAGATTATTTTGCTTTTTGGCGAAATTCAATACTTTTTCAAACGTATCTTCAGCAACGACAGTATCTGGATTTAGAATACAAATGTATTCCCCTTTTGCCTGAGCTACTCCTATATTATTGCCTTTTGGAAAGCCAACGTTTTGATTGTTTCTAATGAGCTTCACATTTGGAAAACGTGATTTTATCATGTTGCAACTATCGTCAGAAGAATTGTTGTCTACCACAATGATTTCGGCATATATGTTTTCTGTAGCGCTTTGTACGCTTTGCACACAGAGTTCTAAAAAATAGCGAACATTATAATTGAGAATGATAACGGATAATTGCATAAGGCAAATATAAAGAATAGAAATTCCAAAAAAACAATCCCATTTGTTTTTTATATTCATGACTCTTATAGCAGTTATTAGTTATTAAAGAAGAAAAAAATATAGAGCTAGACAGCTTTTTATTTTGATTAATTACCTGCTTTATTACCGAATTACAGCTCTATTTATGGAGCTTTCTCATATTTAGGAAAGACAATTGCCTTATCAAAAAAATCAATCCCAAAAACCATAAAACCTCTTGAGCCCCGATAGAAGTGGCATCTCCCGATTTAGAAAAACAAGGCGTTTTTGTCGTAGTTTTTGTTAATCGGGAATATAACGGATAGCGGGAACGATGTCTCCAAAAATGCTCAATCATTCGCTCCAAAACCTTTTTATTATAGAATTGTTTAATATCTTGCTTTTGATTTCTATTTGAATACTGCGATGCTAAAAACGATTCTACTTTTCTTACTGGTTGTAACTGGTTCTTATTCCCAAATTCAGGGCTGTACGGATCGTTTGGCGAAAAAATTCAACCCAAAAGCCACCGAAAATAATGGAAGTTGTGAGTACACATCCGCAAAAGTAAAGGCGAAATCTACAGAAAAACTAAGCGATTCGATTAAGGAAACTTCGGGTTTGATTGCTTTTGAACATTTATTATGGACACACAATGACGATCACGATACTACTCTTTATGGACTAGACAAAAAAGGAAAAATCCAGAAGAAAATTACACTACAAGGATTAAAAAACAATGACTGGGAGGAAATTTCGCAAGACAGTTTATATCTCTATATTGGTGATTTTGGGAATAATTACAAAGGCAACCGAAAAGATTTACGGATTTTGAGAGTTGATAAAAAGTCAGTTTTGGAAAACGTACCTATAATTGACACTATTGCTTTTTCGTATGAAAACCAAACGGATTTCAATGTTCAGAAAGCAAACACCACCGATTTTGACTGTGAGGCATTTGTAGTTTTACAGGACAGTATATATTTATTTAGCAAACAATGGAATAGTGAGAAAACGAGTTTGTATTCTTTACCAAAAAATCCCGGGACGCACATTGCCCAACTCAAAGAGACTCTGAATGTGCAAGGACTGATTACAGGCGCAACGGTATTACCTATGAAAAAAGGAATTGTTTTGTGTGGGTATTCAAAAATGCTTCAGCCGTTTGTATACCTATTATATGATTACAAAAACAATGATTTTTCGGCTGGGAATAAACGAAAAATTAAAATTGAACTTCCCTTTCATCAAGTTGAAGGAATTGCTAGCGAAGATGGGAAAGTATTTTATTTGACTAATGAAGCAACTGTAAAAAAACCATTTGTAAACACTCCACAACAAATACATTCAATTGATTTGAGTCCGTATTTAAAAGAATGATTGCCTTGTCTTTCTTAGTTTCAAAATAAACAATTCGCATTTAGTCTCATAATAGCTTACTTTTGCCAAAAAATTAGCCTTGTGAATTATTTATCAGTAGAGAATATATCTAAATCTTTTGGGGAGCGTACGCTGTTCAAAGACATTTCCTTTGGAATTAACAAAGATCAAAAAATTGCCTTTATCGCCAAAAACGGTTCGGGTAAAACTACCATAATGAACATTATTAATGGTTTTGACGAGCCCGATACTGGTCAAGTTGTGCTGAGAAAAAGCATTCGAATGGCTTTTTTGTCACAAGACAATAAACTGCAAGACGAATTAACGATTGAAGAAAGCATTTTTGCATCGGATAATGAGAGTTTAAAGATTATAGAAGCTTATGAAAAAGCACTCGAAAATCCTGAGGATGAAGAAGCCTATCAAAAAGCTTTTGACGGAATGGATCAGCACAATGCTTGGGATTTTGAAACGCAATACAAACAAATTTTGTTCAAATTGAAGTTGGAAGACTTTAAACTGAAAGTAAAAAACCTTTCGGGTGGACAGAAAAAACGATTGTCACTGGCTATTATTTTGATCAACCGTCCCGATTTATTGATTCTGGATGAACCAACAAATCACTTGGATCTTGAAATGATCGAATGGTTAGAAAGTTATTTTGCCAAAGAAAATATCACATTATTCATGGTGACACACGACCGTTTTTTCTTGGAGCGTGTTTGTAATGAAATAATTGAGTTGGACAACGGAAAAATATACCAATACAAAGGAAACTATTCGTATTATTTAGAGAAAAAAGAAGAGCGCATCGCCTCCGAAAATGCGAGTGTTGATAAAGCACAAAACTTATTTGTCAAAGAATTGGAATGGATGCGTCGCCAACCAAAAGCGAGAACAACCAAATCGAAATCGCGTCAGGACGATTTTTATGATATTAAGGAAAAAGCCCAAAGTCGCAGAAAAGAAAATGTAGTCGAACTAGAAATTAACATGGAACGTATGGGAAGCAAAATCATCGAGCTTCACAAAATTTCTAAAAAATTCAAAGATCACGTCATTTTGGATAATTTCAGTTATGATTTTCAACGTGGAGAGCGCATTGGAATCATTGGTAAAAACGGAACTGGAAAATCTACTTTCTTGAATCTTTTGACAGGAACTATTCCGTTGGATGGTGGAAAAGTGGTTGTGGGTGATACCATAAAAATTGGTTATTATACCCAAAGCGGAATTAACCCAAAACCAGGGCAACGTGTAATCGATGTCATTAAGGAATACGGAGAATTTATTCCGTTAACAAAAGGCAGACTGATTTCGGCTTCGCAATTGTTAGAGCGTTTTCTTTTTGATTCTAAAAAACAATACGACTATATAGAAAAATTAAGCGGAGGCGAATTGAAACGTCTGTATTTATGTACCGTTTTGATTCAGAACCCAAACTTTTTGATTCTCGATGAGCCAACGAATGATTTGGATATTGTGACATTGAATGTATTAGAGAGTTTCCTTTTGGACTACCCGGGCTGTTTGGTAGTGGTTTCGCATGACCGTTATTTTATGGACAAAATTGTAGATCAGTTGTTTATTTTTAGAGGTCAAGGAGAAATTGAAACATTTCCTGGAAATTACTCTGATTTTAGAGCCTATGAAGACAGCACTGATGTGGCTCAAAAAGAAGATAACAAAACAGAGAAAAAAGAGTGGAAGCAAAACAATCCGACTGGAAATTTGACTTTCAACGAGCAAAAAGAATTTCAAAAGATAGAGAAAGAAATCAAGGAATTGGAGATTGACAAAACCAAAATTGAGCAATTATTCTCTGATGGAAAAGTAGCAGATGCCGATATCGAAAAGAAAGCCAAAGAACTGGAAAACATCATCAAGAAAATTGAGAACAAAGAGGAAAGATGGTTTGAGTTGAGTGCAAAATTGGAAGGATAAATTTTAGTTTGCAGAGATAAACACATATTAAAGAATAGTTCTAAAAGCCATAACAAAATTTAATTTTCGTTATGGCTTTATTATTTTGTCAAACAATTTTTTGTTCCATTAAATTAAAAATTTTCAAATAAAAGTCACGAAAAATCTTTTTTATAAAATCACTATCGGTTTTACTATATTTGCTTTCTTTAAAAATATTTTTCTATGAAACCATTATTATTTGCCCTACTAGCCTTGACTCTTTTTATTTCTTGTTCAAAAGGAAAAGAAAAAGAACCTACAATTCAAAAAGAAATTTCAGTAGATTTCGTTGCTAAAAACAATAAAGAAATTACCGACTACATAGCCAAAAACAATTTAAAAACTATAAAAAGTGATTCGGGATTGTATTATGTAATTACCGATCCTGGAACTGGAAAACAACCAACTGCAACTTCAAATGTAACGGTTGCTTATAAAGGTTATTTCACTAATGGAACCGTATTTGACCAAAGTGGTCCTGAAGGAATCTCTTTTGGATTGGATCAAGTTATAAAAGGTTGGACAGAAGGAATTCCTTATTTAAAAACTGGAGGAAGTGCTATTCTTTTGGTACCAGCACAATTAGGGTACGGAAATAACAGTATGGGACCTATTCCTGGTGGTTCGGTACTTATTTTTGATGTTAAATTAATTTCAGTAAATTAATTTTATAGCCAATTAATACATAAAAAAGCCACAACGAAATTCATTTCTAATGTGGCTTTTCTTTTTTATTGATTTTATTTCATTCAAGTGATATAAAGTTAAATCACTTTAATTACAATAATTAAATCTCTATGAGAAATTTTGCTTAGTTTTATCTTTTGTTGAAAAAAATATTAATTCAGAAAAATAAACGGGTTTGGATATAACTCAGGTCTTTAGTATGACTTTTAAAAATAATTTGAAATCAAAATTCGTAGTCTTATTTATTTTTTCTTTTTTTTATTCTCAAACAATCGTTTCACAGGAAGAGAAAAAAGAGAAAGAAATAAAACAAAAACTACGCTCCATTGTTGATTTATTTACCAAAGAAGATACACTAAAAATCAGCAAACCTGATTCTAAAACAAATTTAATAGCATTCCCTACATTAGGCTATCAACCCGCAAATGGATTTACTCTTGGGTTCATAAGTCAATTTAGTTTTAAATTAAAACCAGAAAATAAAATCTCATTACTATCTGGTGGTGCATCCTATAGTTCCCAAAAACAAGTCTTGACCTATTTAAAAAACAATATGTACATCAGTAATGACCACTTTTTTTTTAGTGGTGATTTTCGATATTATATTTTCTCTCAATCCAATTATGGATTAGGAACCGATATTATTCCTTGGGGAGCCGAATTTAAGAAATTCGATTATAATAGTATCGAGCAACCAATGAATTATAATTATTTTAAATTTCACGAAACCGTTTCTTATAATATCTATCGCTCTTTTTTTATTGGATTAGGAATTCATTTTGATAGTTATACCAATATAAATGACAAGTTATTGAATGTTGCCAATATGCAATATACTTACCATTACAATTACTCAAAAAAATACGGGTTCAGTGATAAAAACTATGCTGTAAATGGCTTTAGTTTAAACTTAATTTATGATGCTAGAGACAATTTAATAAACACTAATAACGGTTTGTATTTGAACATGAATTATCGCTATAATCCACAAAACGATATTAATAAACACAAGAGCGCTACACTATTGCTGGAATCTCGATATTTTATTCCCATCAGTAAAACAAACAAACAACATGTAATTGGTTTTTGGGCGTATGGCCAATTTTTAACAAGTGGAAGACAACCTTATTTGAATCAACCTGCAATAGGTTGGGATCAAAATAGCCGTAGCGGGAAAGGATATACTCAAGGTTTGTTTAGAGGAACCAACTTGATGTATTTTGAAAGCGAATATCGTTTCCCAATTACAAAAAACCAAATGATCAGCGGAACGGTTTTTGCTAATGCTACAACTGCCAGTTCGGAAGATAAAAACCTCCATTTATTCGAATCCATTCAACCCGCAATTGGACTTGGATTGAGAGTTCTTTTAGACAAAAACACTCTAACCAATTTTATAGTCAACTTTGGATTGGGTCGTGATTCTGAAACATTCTATTTTAATGATGGAGAAGGATTCTAACTACTATTCAAGTCGCAGTTTTCAGTCGCAGTATGATAGAAGTCTTCTTCAAATTAGCTCCAATGTGTCCATTGAGACTTAAAATCGAGACTAATTCTACCAAGCAATCGGATTGTAATCTTTCAAAAACTTTCCGCACCAGTGTTTTCCAGTATTAATACCATCAAACAAAGGATCCATAACCCGTGCTGCTCCATCAACGATATCTAAAGGTGGTTGAAAATCTTGTTCTTCCTGTTTCCTTTTGGCCAATTCGGCAGGATCTTCATCGGTTACCCAACCTGTATCGACAGCATTCATAAAAATCCCATCTTTGGCCAAAGTTCCTGCGGCTGTGTGTGTGAGCATATTCAAAGCCGCTTTGGCCATATTGGTATGCGGATGACGGTCTTCCTTGAAATCACGATAAAATTTTCCTTCCATTGCCGAAACGTTGATAATGTGTTTTTTGCCCGTAATGTCTTTCTTCATCACTTCCGAAAGTCGATTGCACAATACAAATGGAGCTACCGAATTTACTAGCTGCACTTCAATCATTTCTGTAGTTTCGATTTGTCCCAATTTCAAACGCCAGCTGTTAGTTTTTCTTAAATCTACTTGTTGCAAGTCGGCATCGAGTTCTCCTTCCGGGAAAACTTCTTGCGCGACCAACGTATTGTCAAAAGAATACGGAATTTGGGATAATCTAGCAGAAGCCCTTAAACCAATTCCGGGTTCTGGTCCGTGCCACGTTACTGGCATATTTTGGTTGGAAGAAGCTCCCAAAGTCAATACTTTTAACTCATCTAAACAATTGGTGTGGTCCAATAATAATTCTTGAGCAGATTTTGGCAAACTAGCGATGGCTCGTTCTTCATTTTCCATCAAGTGCGTATAAAACCCAGCTGGTCGTCTTACCGTTTGTGCAGCATTATTGATTAGAATATCCAACCTTCCATATTTTTGTTCTATGAAATTGCAAAAAATCTCTACACTTGGAATATGCCTCAAATCTAATCCGTGAATTTTTAAGCGGTGTCCCCACTCCATAAAATCATCTTCCTTTGCAAATCGCAAAGCCGAATCCACAGGAAAACGGGTTGTTGCAATAACTGTTGCTCCACCTCTAAGTAACATCAAAGTAATATGATACCCTATTTTTAAGCGTGAACCCGTAATCACGGCAATTTGCCCTTTTACATCTGCGGTTTGAAAACGTTTGGCATAATTAAAATCACCACAATCCGGACACATCGAATCGTAAAAATGATGCATTCTAGTAAACTCTGTTTTGCATACATAACAATTCTGGGGTGTCTCCAATTCCAATTGCTCTTTATTGGCAAGATCATTTACAGCCAATAATTTGGGAGCTACAAATATACTTGCTTCACGAGCAGATCGAATTCCAGTTTCTTTACGGGCCGTTCTGTCTTTCTTTTCCTGCTTGCGTTTGGCTACTGCTTTTCCGTCTTTTTTTCGACGGGCAAACTCATCGCGATCTGGTCTCGAAAACTGACCTGCTGCTTTAATTAATGCTGTTCGTTGTTCTTTTGGTATTTCAAAAATTTGATCTGTATCTGTATTGAGTTGTGTCAAAATAGTGATGCAATGGTTAATTTCCTCCAATGTTATTGCACTTTTAATAGCTGTTTCTTCCGTCATCATTATTATATTCTTTACTTTTCTTGATGTAAATTTCAAGGGAGCAAAGATAGTTTTAAATTTTGGGACTGTTAAATATTGGCTTATACTTTAATAAAATGCTATTTCACAAGGAATCTAGAGAAAACACAGCGAAGCACAAAGTTTAGTTTTTAGATATTGAATACTTAAAAAATCTCTGTGTATCTTCGCATTTTCTTTGTGAACCTTTGTGAAACAGTCTTTATGTTATTCCAAATCAAATCTTATCTTAAATTCCTTTGGCAATCCAAAAACGAACATGCAGTTCATTCCCCATTTGTCTTTAATTTATTGACCAAATGTTTTTATGACAAAAAATACAAACCAGAATATGCCATTTTAAAAAGGTACCGAAACGAACTTTTGCAAAATAAAAACACCATTGCTGTAACCGACTTTGGTGCAGGTTCTCGAGTTTTTAAATCTAATATCAGACAAATTTCAAAAATTGCAGAAACGGCTGGAATCTCCCCCAAACGAGCCCAATTATTGTATCGAATTGTCCATTATTTTCAACCTGAAACTGTTTTAGAAATTGGAACTTCATTAGGATTGGCAACTTCTGCACTTGCATTAGGAAATCCAAAAGCAAAAATCATAACGCTCGAAGGTTGTCCAAATACAATTGCAGTTGCAAAAATTCAACTGGAAAAATTCAATTGTAATACTATAGAATGTGTTGAAACCGATTTTTTAAGTTATCTGCAAAACTGCCAACAGAAAACAGAAAGCTACCAATTGATTTACTTTGATGGCAACCATTCTAAAAAAGCAACATTAGACTATTTTGAGTTATTGTTACCAACTATTACTAATGAAACAGTTTGGATTTTTGATGATATTCATTGGTCTGCAGACATGGAAGCGGCCTGGGAAATTATAAAAAACCATCCAAAAGTGACGGTAAGCATAGATACTTTTCAATGGGGATTGGTCTTCTTTAGATACGAGCAACCCAAACAGCATTTTATAATCAGAACATAAATTTGCCGTTTTAAAATTTAAAATTACATTATGGACATCAACCAAATTTTTGAAAATAACCAAAAATGGATTATCAAACAGCTCCAAATAGATAAAAACTATTTTGAAAAATTATCAAAAGGACAATCTCCCGAATTTCTTTATATTGGTTGTTCGGATAGTCGCGTTTCGGCAGAAGAACTAATGGGACTGGAACCTGGAGAAGTTTTTGTACACCGAAACATTGCCAATATGGTTCCAAATACCGACTTAAATTCGATGTCAGTGATCAATTATGCGGTGGTACATTTGAAAGTAAATCACATCGTAGTTTGTGGTCATTATGGTTGTGGAGGTGTGCATGCAGCCATGCAACAATCCGATTTGGGAATATTAAACCCATGGCTAAGAAACATCCGCGATGTTTATCGAATTCATCGAAAAACGCTTGATGCTATAACCAATGAGGAAGAAAAATATAAAAAGTTAGTTGAATTAAACGTACAAGAACAATGCATCAATGTTATCAAAACTGCCGAAGTACAAAAAGCATTCAACGACCGAAATTTAAAAGTATATGGATGGATTTTTGATATTCACAGTGGAAAATTAATTGACCTTAATATCAACTTTACAGAAAAATTGAAAGATATTACCCAGATTTACAAAATATCAAACTAAACAAGTTTTACTTAAAAAAAGATTCAAAACGGTTTCAAAATAGTTTGTTTGAAATCAAAACAAAAAAAAGACAGTCACCCCCATGACTGTCTTTTCCATTCTGAATAACAAAATCTAAAATCCGAAGATTTTATTTCAATTGATTGCTTTAGAATGAAATTAATTTTTGCTAAACAATCAAACAAAAGTTTAAACCTAAATAACCTACTACTAAAATTTAAACTTTTGATTACCAAATTTAATAAATACAAGAATAAAAATCGACAATATTCTATGTAAAATCGATGAAATACACTTTTATTTAATTTTAACACTAATTAAACTATAATAAATTAAATATTTATGATGAAAAATTATTTTATTTCATTCCATAATTAATTATTTTTTTGCTTTGGCCATTTCTGCCGACTTGGCTCCCATTCTATTTAAAGTATACATCGGAGCAAATTTCAACTTCAATCCAGAAATTTTCATATTATCATTTGAAGTAAGTCCCTCGTTTTCCACTGTATTTTTTCTACTATCCAAGGCTTCATACATTAATTTTACTTCATCCCAATCCTCACGGGTATAATTGTCTTTATTTTTTTGAGCGGTATCAACAAATAATTGGTATACACCTAGAATATTTTTAGCATTTACCCAATTAAAGTTGATATCATTCCCAACCTTTCCCTCACCAAAAAGTGCATTTCTCAATCGTTGTTTTGGATTATCCGCTATTATAGCTTGATTTTCAATTTCGGTTTGCGCATCCATTTTTGCTTTAAGTTCTTCATATTTGGCTCTACTGGCATTAATTCGCTCTTGTGCTTTAATATCATCTTTCAAATCAGCCAAAGCCAATTCAGCAGCAGCATTTCTTATTTCATAATTAGCTTGAATAGATTCCCAGTTCTCTTTGGTAACTACTGTATCTGTGTTTCCTAATGAATCCACATAGACAACATAGGTATCTACCGATTTTTCGGCCTGTATTTTTTTTTCATCCTTGCAAGAAGATAATCCCAAAGTAATTACAGCCATTCCCAATAATAATTTTCTAGTTTTCATAATTTTTGATTTAATAAACATATCTGTATCAAATGTACCTTGAGTTGCATTGTATCCAATATATATGTAGCAATTATACAAACAATCCAAAAAATTCTGATACATATCAAAATTCGATATAAATTTCATAAAAATTAAAACTACCCAAATGATAATAGATATGAATAAATTGTAACAAAAATCTAACTAGAACTACTTATCATAATTAAAAAGTCTTTTGTACTTTTAAAATCTTAAATCAAAATTTACAATCTATAACTCTAATGGAAAACCCACTTATAAAAATCACCAATATCAAACGAGACTTTGTACTAGGAAATGAAATTGTATATGTATTAAAAGGTATTGATTTAGAAATTAACAAAGGGGAATATGTAGCTTTAATGGGTCCATCTGGTTCTGGAAAATCTACCTTAATGAATTTATTAGGCTGCTTAGACACACCAACATCTGGAACTTATATCTTAAACGGAAAAGATGTAAGCCATATGAAAGACGACGAACTAGCCGAAATTAGAAATAAAGAGATTGGATTTGTTTTTCAAACATTCAATCTTTTACCAAGAACGACAGCCCTTGATAATGTAGCCTTGCCAATGATTTATGCTGGCTATTCAAAAACCGAAAGAAACACTAGAGCCACTGAAGTATTAAACCAAGTAAATCTTGGTGATAGAATGGATCATCAACCCAATCAACTTTCAGGAGGACAGCGTCAACGTGTGGCCATTGCTAGAGCATTAGTAAACAAACCTTCCATCATACTTGCTGATGAACCGACAGGAAATTTGGATAGCAAAACTTCTTTGGAAATTATGAAACTTTTTGGAGATATTCATGCCAATGGCAATACTGTTATTCTAGTTACACACGAAGAGGAAATTGCAGCTTACGCCCATCGTGTAATTCGTTTAAGAGACGGTGTTATTGAAAGTGATACAGCAAAATAATTTAGAGGTTAGAATTATTCTGAACTTGTAAACCTCTAACTTCTAACTTCTAATCTCTAACTTAAAATGAAAGTATATACAAAAACTGGAGATGGCGGAACCACAGCCCTTTTTGGTGGCACTAGAGTACCAAAAGACCATGCCCGCATCGAAAGCTATGGAACAGTAGATGAATTGAATTCCTACATTGGATTAATCCGTGACCAAGAAATAAATAATCATTACAAAGAAATATTAATCGAAATTCAAGATCGATTGTTTACTGTCGGAGCCATTCTTGCCACTCCTCCAGAAAAAGAAGTGATGAAAAATGGCGAATTACGTCTAAAAAAACTTGGGATTATCGAGTCTGATGTTGAATTACTGGAAAATGAAATAGACAGTATGGAAGAATCACTTCCCACAATGACACATTTTGTGTTACCGGGAGGACATCAAACCGTGTCATATTGTCATATTGCAAGATGCGTTTGCCGCCGTGCAGAACGTTTAGCAGTGCATTTAAGCCATAATGAGCCTGTTGCTGAAATTGCAATTAAGTACTTAAACCGACTTTCTGACTATCTTTTTGTATTGGCACGAAAGTTGTCTCATGATTTAAACGCCGAGGAAGTAAAATGGATTCCTAGAAAATAGGTTGACGTTTTATAGATTACGGTTTACAGTATTTAGAAAAGATTTTCAGTTTTGAAATTTAGAATTAATTATCTTAATACTTACTGTCTGAAAATACGTTCTTAATTTTTTTAAAAAATAAATGGTTTTTTACTTGTCTTTTTCAGTAAAAAATTTATTTTTGCACAAAACTAAATCGACAAATATGTATTGGACATTAGAATTAGCATCATATTTAAGCGATGCACCGTGGCCTGCTAACAAAGACGAACTTATTGACTACGCTATTAGAGCAGGCGCTCCATTAGAAGTAGTAGAAAACCTTCAATCTATAGAAGATGAAGGCGAGATATATGAATCAATGGAAGAAATTTGGCCAGATTATCCAACTGACGAAGATTATCTTTGGAATGAGGATGAATATTAAAAAGTAAACCAAGAAAAAGTCTCAAAAGAGGCTTTTTTTTTGTTTAAATTTACACAGTTATAAAATTAGAAATAAAAATAAATCATGAGTTTCATAAACAGTATTATTAAAATCTTTGTTGGAGATAAATCTGAGAAAGATGTCAAAGCATTACAGCCTTATTTAAATAAAATTAAAACTTTTGAAAGCACTTTACAAGCCTTATCAAATGATGAACTTAGGGCCAGGACTGCTTATTTTAAAGAAAAAATAAAACAAGCACGTGCAGACAAAGATGCTAAAATTGCTAGCCTTCTTCTTGAAGTAGAAAGCATTGAAGATATTGACAAAAGAGAAGATATTTATATTGCAATAGATGCTTTAGAAAAAGAAGCATATGACATCTCTGAAAAAACATTAATGGAGATTCTTCCAGAAGCTTTCTCAGTGGTAAAAGAAACCGCAAGACGTTTCAAAGACAACACACAAATCACGGTTACTGCTACAGCAAAAGACAGAGAATTATCTGCTACCAAAAGCTACATTACACTTGATGGCGATAAAGCTATTTGGGCAAACACTTGGAATGCTGCAGGAAAAGAAATCACTTGGGACATGATTCATTATGATGTTCAATTGATTGGCGGAATGGTTTTACACGAAGGAAAAGTTGCCGAAATGCAAACTGGAGAAGGTAAAACACTGGTTGCAACCTTACCATTATACTTAAATGCTTTAACTGGAAACGGTGTTCATTTGGTAACCGTAAACGATTACTTGGCCAAACGTGATAGTACGTGGAAAGCCCCTTTATTCGAATTTCACGGATTGACTGTAGATTGTATTGATAATCACCAACCGAGTTCAGAAGGAAGAAAAAATGCTTACAACGCAGACATCACTTACGGAACAAATAATGAATTTGGTTTTGATTACCTAAGAGATAATATGGCGCATTCGCCAGAAGATTTGGTACAAAGAAAACACAATTATGCGATTGTGGATGAGGTCGATTCTGTTTTGATTGATGATGCCCGTACACCTCTTATCATTTCGGGACCAGTTCCACAAGGAGATCGTCATGAGTTCATGGAAATGAAACCAAAAATCGAAAACCTTGTAAGTTTACAACGCCAATTGGCCAATGGTTTCCTTTCTGAAGCTAAAAAATTAATCAAAGAAGGAAACACAAAAGAAGGTGGATTCTTATTACTAAGAGCTTACAGAAGTTTACCAAAAAACAAAGCACTTATTAAGTTTTTGAGCGAAGAAGGAATCAAACAATTGCTACAAAAAACCGAAAATCAATACATGCAAGACAACAATCGCGAAATGCCAAAAGTGGATGAAGCATTGTATTTTGTCATAGAAGAAAAAAACAATCAAGTAGAATTAACAGATAACGGAATAAAATTCCTTTCTGGCGATACTGATGCTGACTTTTTTGTACTTCCAGATATCGGAACTGAAATTGCTATCATCGAAAAGAAAAAACTGGATAAAGATGCTGAATCCGAAGAGAAAGAAAGATTATTTCAAGATTTTGGTATAAAAAGCGAACGTATTCACACTTTGACACAACTTTTGAAAGCATACGCTTTGTTCGAAAAAGATGTAGAATATGTAATCATGGACAACAAAATCATGATTGTAGATGAGCAAACAGGACGTATCATGGATGGTCGTCGTTATTCTGACGGATTACACCAAGCCATTGAAGCCAAAGAAAACGTAAAAATTGAAGCGGCTACCCAAACTTTTGCAACAGTTACTTTGCAAAACTATTTCAGAATGTACAACAAATTGGGCGGAATGACTGGAACAGCGGTAACAGAAGCTGGAGAGTTATGGCAAATCTACAAATTGGATGTTGTAGAAATTCCAACAAACAGACCAATGTCCAGAATTGACAAAGAAGATTATATCTACAAAACAACTCGTGAAAAGTTTAATGCGGTAATCGAAGATGTTACTGAATTATCAAAAGCAGGAAGACCTGTTCTTATTGGAACAACTTCGGTAGAGATTTCAGAATTATTGAGCAGAATGTTGAAAATGCGTGGTGTAGCACATAATGTATTGAATGCAAAAATGCACAAACAAGAAGCACAAATTGTTGAGGAAGCAGGAAAACCTGGAGTGGTGACCATTGCAACCAATATGGCAGGTCGTGGTACCGATATCAAATTATCTCCAGAAGTAAAAGCGGCTGGTGGTTTGGCAATTGTAGGTACAGAACGTCATGACTCTCGTCGTGTAGACCGTCAGTTACGTGGTCGTGCAGGACGTCAAGGTGACCCAGGAAGTTCTCAGTTTTATGTTTCTCTTGAAGACAACTTAATGCGTTTATTTGGTTCTGAAAGAGTAGCCAAAGTAATGGACAGAATGGGATTGCAAGAAGGAGAAGTGATTCAGCATTCTATGATGACCAAATCGATCGAACGTGCTCAGAAAAAAGTAGAAGAAAACAACTTTGGTGTTCGTAAACGTTTATTGGAATATGATGACGTAATGAACGCACAACGTGAAGTAGTTTACAAACGTCGTCGTCACGCCTTGTTTGGTGAACGTCTAAAATTAGATATCGCCAATATGCTTTATGACACTTGTGAATTGATCGTTGACGTGAATAAAGCAAGAAATAATTTCAAAGATTTTGAATTTGATATTATTCGTTATTTCTCCTTTACTTCGCCAGTTTCAGAAGCCGATTTCTCTAAATTAACAGAAATTGAAATTACAGCTAAGCTTTATAAAGCAACGCTAGAATTTTACACTCAAAAGACAGAAAGAAGTGCTAGAGAAGCATTCCCAATTATAAAAAATGTTTACGAAGACAGAAACAATCATTTTGAACGCATTGTTGTTCCTTTTACAGATGGAATAAAATCATTCAACGTAGTTACTGATTTGAAAAAAGCTTACGAAACAAATGGAGCTCAACTAGTTGCCGATTTTGAGAAAAATATCACTTTATCTATCGTTGATGAAGCTTGGAAAAAACATTTACGTAAAATGGATGAATTGAAACAATCCGTTCAATTGGCAGTACATGAACAAAAAGACCCATTACTTATTTATAAATTGGAAGCTTTTAATTTATTTAGAGGAATGTTGGAGAATGTAAACAAGGATGTAATTTCGTTCTTATTTAAAGGAGATTTACCTGCGCAAAATGTTCCAGTTATTGAAGAAGCAAAAATTGTACGTCAGAAAGAAGATTATAAGTTAAGCAAAGACGAAGTTTTAAATTCTGATGAATTAGCAGAACGTAATCAAGAAGCTGGACAAACGCAACAACGACAAGTAACTGAGACTATCGTTCGCGATCAACCCAAAATAAACAGAAATGACACAGTAACTATACAAAATGTAGCCAATGGTCAAACACAAGAAATGAAATTCAAAAAAGCCGAAAGCTTAATCGCAAGTGGTGCTTGGGTTTTGGTTTCTTAATTAAAAATAAATTTGATTTGAATCCCCAATTACGAAAGTAGTTGGGGATTTTTTATTAAAAGGATAAAATTGTCTTAAAAAAAATACTATTTTTGCGCTCAAAAAAATAGTCTGAAACAATTTTTCGTCATATTACTATCCTCATTACTACTTCTTCCCTCTTTTGGGGAAATAATTGTATATGTAAAATTCAAAATCAATCAAGACGAGATTTCCAAAACCATTTGTGTACAAAGAGAAATTGCCAACAACACTTGTAATGGTAATTGTGAACTTAAGAAAAGCTTAAAGAAATTTGATGATAATGAGAAACAAATGCAAAACAATCTCAAAGATAAATTAGAGCAGGTTTACATTGCAAATACTTTAGAAACGAACTTTTCAATTGTAACATCAATTTCTTCAACTCAATCAAAATACTTTTCTTTAGATAAAAAACCTATCTCGGTTGTATTATCGAACTTTCGACCACCCAACTATTTTATATAAATTCTAATTTCACTTTTCAAACTTTTTTGAAATGTCTTTCATTGGCTTAAAGTCAATGAAACATTTGTTATTACCCAAAATTTATATAAATCAAAAATGAAGAAAATTCTATTCTCCCTTTTACTATTGGGGCAAATTTCCATTGCACAAAATAATACTAAAAAAGACTCCTCAAAAACCGAAGAACTTGAGACTATCTTTATTACTGCCAATCGTTCTGCTACTCATCGAAAAGAAACTCCAGCTGCTATTAGTAAATTAACCGCCAAAACCATTAACGAAACCAAGGCAGTAGCTGCTTATGAAATTATCAACAAAACACCAGGAGTGACGATGGTAAACCTTGGTAACGAACAACACATGATGTCTATTCGTCAACCCATGACCACCAATGCTTATTATTTATATCTTGAAGATGGCCTACCTATTCGCCCAATGGGAATTTTCAACCACAATGCTTTATTAGAAATCAACCAATTCAACCTTCAAAGTATAGAAGTTATAAAAGGCCCAGCTTCCTCTTTATATGGACCAGAAGCAGTTGGAGGAACTGTTAATTTAATTTCTATTCATCCTCCCGTTACACCTGAATTCAAGTTTGGAATTCAAGCAGACCAATGGGGTTACAAACGAATTCAAGTAGCAAGTGGAGCAACAGTAGGCAAAGTTGGTTTCAATATCGCTGGAATTTCAAGTTTACAGGAAAACGGTTGGATGACTTATTCTGATTACAAAAAAGACAATATAAACGTTAGAATTGATTACAACATAAACAATAAAACTCGATTAATCAGTAATACGATGTGGGGCAAATACTATTCTGATATGAGCGGAAGTGTTAATGAAGCTGCTTTTTATAATAGAACCTATAAAAGCACCACCGATTTTACGTATCGAAAATCAGATGCTCTAAGAACTAGATTGACTTTGGAACACGATTGGAATGATAATGCCCATAGTTATTTAACCGTTTATCATAGAGACAATAAATTAGGACAAAATCCATCCTATGGAATTAAATGGAGTCCTACAGTAAACCCGACAACAGCAAAAGGAGAAGTCAACTCTAATAATTTCAAAAGCTATGGTGCAATTGGTCAACACATACAAAAATTTAGTTTTTTAAACACAAAAATTGTTGTTGGAGCACTTTATGATTATTCTCCAGTAACCTATTGGGCGTATTTACTAGAAATGAAAGCCAATCTTAACCCAGGAACTCCAGGGAAGCAAACGGTTAATTATTATGAGATTACAGCCGAACGTCCCGATGTAAAATTATCAGACTACACCGCTGACATTTTTAACACAGCAGGTTATACACAAGTAAGCATCAACCCTTTTGAAAAATTGGTTATAACTGCAGGCGCTCGTTATGACAACCTAAAAGCAGATTACAATAATGCACTTGACCTTTCTACAGGTACCAAAATATATGACAAACCTACTTTCAAAGCGGGTGCCAACTATAATCCTGTTTCATTTACTGGAATTTACGGAAATTATTCCCAAGGGTTTGCTCCTCCAGGCATCACCTCTATTTTTAGAGCCAAAACAGGAACAGGAGGAACATCAGGAAAACCTGCTGCGTTTTATTATAACTTAGAACCGGCAACATTCAATAATTATGAAATTGGAGGTTGGTTATCCTTTTTTCAAGGCAAATTAAACTTTGACTATGCCGTTTATTACATGGAAGGCAAGAACGAATTATTGAGCATTCGCTTGCCAGATAACTCTACCGATTATCGTTCTGCTGGTGAAACGAGACATAAAGGAATTGAATTTGGAGGAAATTTCAAATTTTTATCGGATCAGTTGAATATTCGATTTGGGGGAACTATTGCCGAACATACTTTTATAGATTTTAAAGTTTCTGATTTTCCAACAGATCCTTTGAGAAATTTGGATGGAAAAGAAATGCCTCAAGCTCCTAGATGGTCTGGAAATTCAGAAATCAGTTATTACCCAAATTGGTTACCAAAATTCAGAACTTCGATAGAATGGCAATCGGTTGGTAAATATTATCAAGATCAAATCAATACCGTAAAATATGTTGGTTATGATATTTTTAATTTCAGAGCTGGATACGAATGGAAGGGAATTGAAATTTATGGAAACATAATCAATCTTACGGACAAATTATATGCCTATAACGTAACTCGAGGAAATACTGCAACCTCTCAACCCACTTATACTGCTGCAGCTCCGAGAACATTTTTAATAGGTTTGCAATATAATTTTTCATTAAGAAAATAACTAATTTATTCAACCCTTTCAGAGTTTTGAACTCTGAAAGGGTTATATAATTCAAAAAGAAAACAATGAACAATACACTAAAAGAAGAAAAACTTTCAAAAAAGAAAGATTCCAAACTAGTCAAAAAATTGAAACAAAAAATGTACAAATGGCACCGTACAATAGGAATCATTACACTAATTCCAGTTATTTTCTGGACATTATCTGGATTAATGCATCCTTTTATGGCGCATTTTTTCAAACCAGAAATAGCCAACGAACGTCTTGAAGTAAAACCAATTGATAAATCTCAATTAGTTATTTCAATCCAAGAGGTTTTACAAAAAAATAAAATAACCGCATTCAAAAATTTCCGAATCGTATCATTTGACAATTCAACCTTTTATCAAGTAAAAACGGTAAACGACGAATTGATCTATTTTAAAACTTTAGATGCAAAAAAACTGGAAAATGGAGACCAAAAATATGCAAATTGGCTATCCCGTTATTTTCTAGACGATCAAAAAAGTACAATAAGCAAAACGGATTTAATAACCCAATTTACGGCTCAATACAAATACGTCAATCGGTATTTACCAGTTTACAAGACAACATTTGATCGTCCAGACGGAATGCAAGTTTATGTTGAAACGGCATCAAGCAAATTGGCCACTTACAACCCGAAATCAAGACAAGTTTTTATCTGGTTTTTTGACACTTTCCATAATTGGGCTTTTATTGATTGGATTACCAACAACAGTATTCGTATTGTTGTGATGTTTTTGTTTCTTTCCATCATCTTCCTTTCGGCTATTAGCGGAATTATAATCTATGGTTTATTTTGGAAGCAATTCAAAAAAACAGACAGTTTAACTCCTAAAAAAGGCCTCAGAAAATACCACCGCCAAATCGGAATTTGGGTTTCCTTATTCACCTTGACATTTGCCTTTAGCGGAGCTTATCATGCTACAACCAAATGGAAACCATACACTTTAGACAAAATGGTGTATGAACCTATTTTTGAAACAAAAGACATTCAAACTCCAAACAATGCTATAGCTGTTGACTGGAAACGAATAGAAAATGTAAGCCTCGTTACTTTAAATGACAGCATTTATTACAGATGCCAATTGACATTAGCCAAAAATAAAAAATATGAGGCACCCAAAATAGATTCAAAATCCAAATGGGATAAAAAAGAAAATCCAAAATCGGAAATTCTTTATATCAATACAACAACAAATAAAGTAGCTCCAAACCTTGATTTAGAATACGCCAAATTTTTGGCTTCCTTTTTTAGTGACACCGTTACAAAAGAGGCTTGTTGTGAAATGGAAGGCGGAACAACAGAAAAAACAAGTTTAGAAAACATTCCTTTATTAGAAACTAAAGTTTTAAGCGACTTTGAAAGTCGAGAATATGGCTTTGTCAATAAACGATTGCCCGTAATAAAATTAGCATATGACACGCCAGAAAAAACTACCTATTTTATAGAAACAGCTACATCTAGATTAGCAGCTGCCATTCAAAATTCAGATAAAGTAGAAGGGTATTCTTTTGCCATATTTCATAAATTTTTGTTTATGGATTGGGCTGGAAAAAACATCCGCGATTTGACAATGGTTTTAGCAGCATTAACTGTTTTAATTGTTAGTGTACTTGGTTTAATTTTATTTTTAAAGAAAAAGTAATATCAAATTCAGTTTTTGAGATTAATCCCCAATTATAACTAGTTGGGGATTTTTTTATTCCTTAAATTTACTTTTAATGTAACCATTCAATATATTAATTTATAGCCACGAATTCACTAATTTTACTTTTTCTGGATGTATAAAAAGGCAACAATTTTGAATATTAACCAAATTATTACGAATCGATTTAAATTCAAAAATTTTTTATTCCGATGATTATATGTCAAACCATTGGTGTCCAAAAGCAGATATCGTACCTTTTTTGAAAGGTAAATTTAATTGTGAATTAGAAAACAGGGAACTCTTCAAACTTAACCAAGGAATGACCTATTTCGTTTCGGATGAATTGAGTTTGCATCGTTCTGTAACTGTAACTAAACCACTATGGACTTAAAGTCCATAGATTTGGTTGGCAGACTAAAAGTCTGCAAGGTTGTAACACTTATTTATTTGCCACAAATTACACAAATTAGCACTAATTAATTTGTGTGAATTTGTGTAATTTGTGGCTGAAATTTTTAGAAGCTAAAGCAAATGCACTACAGTACATAGTTTTAAACTATATCTGGGACCAATAAAGTAACTTTATTAATTATTGAAAACGCTTTTTTACACCAAATAAAAACAACGGTAATGAATAAAATAATAAATAAATTTTTAAATTTCATTGATCTTCAAAAAGGAGAAGAAGACCAAAATAAAGTGTTAGAAAACATTATCAGCAATATTTCATTCCGAGGTTCCAATTTATGGATTTTGGCTTGTGCCATTGTTATTGCATCTGTTGGATTAAATGTCAATTCTACAGCCGTTATAATTGGAGCGATGTTGATTTCTCCATTGATGGGACCTATTGTTGGAGCTGGTTTTGGACTGGGCATGTATGATTTTGACTTGGTAAAAAAGTCCATAAAAAACCTTGCAATAGCAACAATTGTTAGCTTAACGGTTTCGACACTATATTTTTATATCAGCCCGTTCAAAGAAGTCCAATCGGAGCTTTTGGCGAGAACTTCTCCTAATATTTATGATATTTTAATTGCTTTTTTTGGAGGATTGGTTGGGGTAATTGCTGTGACTAGAGTCGAAAAAGGAAATCCCATTCCAGGAGTTGCTATTGCCACAGCTTTGATGCCTCCTTTGTGTACAGCGGGTTACGGATTGGCAACTGGAAATTATTTGTTTTTTGGAGGTGCTTTGTATTTGTATACCATCAATTGTGTTTTTATCTGTATTGCGACTTTCGTCATTGTTAAGTTTTTAAAATATCCCATAGCAAAACAAATCGATTTAAAACATCAAAAACAAGTAAAACAAGGAATTACAGCACTTCTCTTAATTATGATTGTTCCTAGTATTTATTTTGCTTACCGTTTGTTTGATGAAAAAAAATACGTTCAACGAACTCAAAGATTTATCGAAACCGAATTTCCCCAAAAAGACTACACTCTCATTTATAAAAAAACGGATTACAATGCCAACCCAAAAACAATTGAATTGGCATTTTTGGCTAAAAAATTCAATCCATTGGAAATTAAATCTCTAAATCAGAAATTAAAAGAGTATAATTTATTAAACACTCAACTGCTTATTAAACAAGATACTTTTGATTTAAAGAACGACATTTTAAATACTATTGGCAATTATAAAAAAACGGGTGACGACAAAGACGAATTAATTCAAAGTTTACAAAAAAAGATTACCGATTTTCAAGTCAATAATATCAAAGTAAGCAATGAAGCCATAATTCTATTTCCTGAAATTAAACCGATCGCCTTAACCCAATATACAAGTAAAGACAAAACCATTCCCGTATTATTATACAAAAGTAAGACCGATTTAAATTTGGATTCTAAAAAAAAGTTAGTGGTTTGGCTAAAACAAAGATTGGAAAAAGACAGTGTAGAAGTTTACAGACAACAAGAATAGGTTGAAATAGTATCAATAAAAAAAGACGTACCTTTACTAGAATAGATTTAAAAAAATAACTCAAAACATACTATCATGTCAAAAAGTCAAGATGCCAAGAAAACGGCAAAAAAAGAACCTCTTAAAACTGCTAAAGAAAAAAAGGAAGAAAAGAGAGAAAAGAAAAATAGCCCGAAAAGAGACTAAAAAATTAGTGTTCAGTGGTCAGTTTTTTAATATTCAGTTCTAATTATTACTGAACACTAAAAAACTGAAAACTGACCACTTTACTTTTATTTAACTGGAATATTTTTTAGAATTTCCAATACAAATTTCCAATATTTTTGAGCCGAAGAAATACTGGCTCTTTCGTCTGGAGAATGTGCACCATGAATCGTTGGTCCAAAAGAAATCATATCCATTTCTGGATAGTTCGTTCCTAGAATCCCACATTCTAAACCAGCATGACAAGCGGCTACATTTGGTTTTTCTCCATTTTGTTTTTCATAAATAGAAACCAAAACATCTAATATCTCCGACTTAGGATTTGGGGACCAACCAGGATATGAACCGGAGAATTCCACTTCGCAACCCATTAATTCAAATGCAGAACGCAAAGCATTTGCCATATCAAATTTGGACGATTCTACTGAAGAACGCGTCAAACACTGTACCGAAAGTTTGCCCTCACCTAGTACAACTTTAGCAATATTATTGGAAGTTTCCACAAGATTATCAAAATCGGCACTCATTCTATAAACTCCGTTGTGTGCTGTGTACATCGCGCGAACAAAATAAAATTGAGCGATTGATGGCATCACCATGGCAGGAACAGTATCTAGTTTTTCGAAAACTACTTCTAGATTTGGTTCAGTAGTTTGAAACTCTGCTTTTATTTCGTTTACAATTTGTTGCATATCGAATACAAAAGCTTCGTCATAAACAGCTGCGATAATTACTTTCGCTGTACTTTCGCGCGGAATTGCATTGCGAAGGCTTCCTCCGTTGATTTCAGAAATCTGCAGTCCAAAATTATCAAAACCATCAAATAACAAACGGTTCATGATTTTGTTAGCATTCCCCAGACCTTTGTGAATATCCATTCCTGAATGCCCTCCGTTTAGTCCTTTTACCTTTATAGAATACCCAACAGAACCTTCTGGGGTTTCCTCTTCATCATATTCGGCAGTGGCAGTAACATCTATTCCGCCGGCACATCCAATACCAATTTCATCATCTTCTTCGGTATCCAAATTCAATAAAATATCACCACGAAGAATTCCTCCTTTTAGGTTCAAAGCACCAGTCATTCCAGTTTCTTCGTCGATAGTAAACAAAGCTTCAATAGCAGGATGCGGAATGTCTTTGCTTTCTAAAATTGCCATAATAGTAGCCACTCCAAGACCGTTATCGGCACCAAGCGTAGTTCCTCTAGCACGAACCCAATCTCCATCTACATACATATCAATTCCTTGAGTGTCAAAATCAAAAACAGTATCTGCATTTTTTTGGTGTACCATATCTAAATGGCCTTGCAAAACAAGCGCTTTTCTGTTTTCCATACCTGCAGTGGCTGGTTTACGGATAATTACATTTCGGATTTCATCTTCAAAAGTTTCCAGCCCCAAACTGTTACCGAAGTCTTTCATAAACTCAATTACACGTTCTTCTTTTTTGGAAGGACGAGGTACCGCATTCAAATCGGCAAATTTGTTCCAAAGTGCTTTTGGTTCTAGATTTCTTATCTCTTGACTCATTCTATTGTATATTTTTTAATTAAAAAGGTTTAAAATAATAAAACCTCAAAGTTACAAACTACTAAGCTAGTTTTATAAAAGTTTTAATTTATTTTAAACCTCATTTTGAATATTATTTTGGATATTATTTTGGATAGCAGAAGCATTTGGCATTCTTAGAACCATACTCCCGCTATCCGTTGCAATCTTATGTGTCAAACCATGACACATAAGGATTTTCACTTCTATCGGGGCTAAAGCAGGCATTTTTCGTTATTAATCATTGCTTAAAAATCTAGAATCTTATACTCTATTAACAACTAACATCATTTCCTACACTTAATCAATTGTTAAATACTCTCATAACTAATCTTTGTAATCTTACACCATTGCAGGAAATTAAAGCCACAAGAGCACATAGAACAACTGTTCACATGAGATAAAAAATTTAATCATAATAAATATTCCAGCAAATTTTTTCTTAAAAAACACAATTTTTATAACTTTATACCATTAGCACATATAAAATAGTCCAATCTACTCGTTCTTTTTCTCCAATACGTCCTCAAAAAATAATTCCATAGCTAAGGCTATGCAATGATTTTTATCGTTGTCTTGAAAAAAAATAATTTCGCATCTTTGGACTATTTTACATTCACTAATGGTATTAAAATTCAATCAATAATACCAATCTGTTTAACCAAATAGTGATTGTATATCATTCCGTTTTTGTTCTAATGCAGTAATGCGTTTTTAAGAGTAACCAAAATTATGCTTATTCATCTATTTTTTAAAGTACTGTTTTTTTGAGTAAAGATCTTTTATGTTTAGGTATTGGATTTATCATGACCAAAATTAAATTTCGAAAGAAGAGTGAAAAAAAATAATCCATAAACTGTTTCAGTTTTTTTATTTCAAATCCTCTGGATAGTTAATTGCTCGCAAAATGCTTTAAATAAAAATGAGAAAAATTAATTTTAGGTGTTTATATTGCTGTCCTTCAAAAAAAGTTGACCAACAAAATGAATTCAATTCAAAATTCAACTACAAAAAAATCCCCTCCGAAGAAGGGACTAATAACTACAAACATTTAAATTTTTTGATAGTTTAAATAAATTTAAATTAACAGAAAACATCATAAAAATCTAAATATTAGTGAATTTTCCAATATTTGAATAATCCCATTTTCTTTCTAATGAGAGAATCCATTCTGAATCTAATGCATTTGTTCCTCGGCTTAATTCCCAATTAGAATTAGGCTCTGTTACGGTGTTTTTTCTCCAAAAAGTTCGGTTTCGAGTATCATCATTTTCGCCTGCTGTAGGCCACATTAAATTATTCCTAGAACTACTACTACCTGTAGATGTAACCCTTGAAACATTTGGAGCACCAAATACATCAATAATTTTATACAATTCATCAGCAATTAAATAGGTTCCTGCGGCATCTTTTTTAAGCAAAGCAATCGCACTATTCCCACTTAGCTGTAGTGGTTTACTAGCATCTGCATTGGCTGTACTTGTTGTTCCCCACAATTGATCACTTGGTACTACAGAAGGATCTGCCTGAGGCGATGCAATCACATAGGTTTTTTCAGCATCAACAATACCGGTTAATAATAATACGTTTGCACTATTAGTAAAACTCCATTCTACTAATGTTTTTTCATCAGTAGAGGCTTGGTAACCGATGGCATAATTACTTAAATCAAGGCTTTTATCAGTTCCATTATACAATTCAATATAACCATTTCGCTTACCTCCTGCTGTTGCATCTGTATTTATAAAAGTAGCCAATTCAGATATTATTAAATCTGATATTGCAGGATTATCAGGTGGAATTGGTTCCTCTTTTTTATCAAATTTAATTTCAGATGTACATGCCATACAAAACGAAAAAGCAATTAATAGAAAGACTTTTAATTTTTTCATAATAAAAACTGTTTTATTATTAATATTTTATTTTTAAATACTATTATGTTTAGAGAATAAATTGGACCGCTAAATTACTATACCAATTGTATTTTGTTTCAGTATTAAAATTATCAATATAAGTAGTATTAATACCTATTTTTAAATTTTTATACTTGTTGTATTTATTGATACCAAAAGTGTACCAATTTTGTTTTTGAATCAGTGATTCTTGAACAGAGTATTCCGGATTGATATTTGTGAATCTAGTATCAATTACCCAACCACTTTTAAACATATACGAAGACTGAAGGTTAAATACAGTACCTGTATTGTATTTTGAACTGGAATAAAGTGCTGTAAATTCTTTGTTTCCTGCTGAGTCTATATATAAATTTTTCCCCTTTACAGCAGCGCTTGTGAACTCACTGATAAAACTAAATCCTTTATATTTAAATATAAAATCAGATACAATTTTTGCATAATTGGCATAGTCTATATTTCCGTTAGCATCGTAAATTCCTGTAATTTGATTAGCACCAGAACCCGTAGCATGGCTAGCTTGAACATTGTAACTACCTGCAATTCCAAAAGCGAATTTTGGTGATGTTTCATAATACATATCATGACTTATAAAGGCATTATTAAATTTAAAATCACCCAGAGGCATAATATCAAGACGCCCTCCATATTTAAATCCTAAATTTTCTTGGGTAGAATTTATTCCTTGACCATTACCTGTGGTTACAGCAATTGAAGGATATATTCTCATTTTATTAATAGAAAAATTAGCATCAAAAAACAACCCGTCCTCTCTGGTAGCTCCTACAAAATTCTGCATCAAACCACCATAAGCAACTCCATCTTTAGAAGTACCGTCTATAGTTTGTGCTAATTCTTGCCCAAATCTTTCATCTGAAAGGGCTAATCTATTGTTTGTCTTTGTTTGTCTTTGTCCCATTGATACTAATAAATGTTTCTCAAAAAAGTTTACACCAACCCAAGCCTCAAGAATACCTGTAGTTCCTGTAAAATCAGTTGTTAATCCCATCAAAACTTTTTCATTTATAAATGATCCTGTAAAATAAATACGTGCTAAATTGATAGAAAACCTATCGGTATGTTGGGTTCCCGAAGCATTCTCCAACTGGGAATAAGCTCCTCCAGTTTGTATTGCTGTAGAGAAATTCAATACTGTTTTCTCTTTTTTACCAAGATTTACGAACAGACCTTTTCCATTTATATAGAGCAAAGTAGAGTCCAATTCAACTTTATTGGCTGTCTTTTTTTGTGCTGTTATACTATTGACCATTAACAAGAGTATAACACAAGATAGAAATAATATTTTTCGCATAATAACTAGTTTTTGTTTTGTAATTGTAAAACTTGATCTTTGTTGATTCTATAAACTCTTAATTTATTTGTCCCTTTAAAAGGTTTGAGAAGATTATTAAATACAAATGAGTTTTTCTCTTCAGGTTCCATTAATTCTATAATTACATTACCCATTTTTTGATGTTCATTAATTACAATTGTACCTGTTGGAATTTCAATTGTTTCATTAGAAATTTCAAATTTGAACTTATCTAATTGGTTGTATGTTTCAACTTCGATTTTTTTTGGTTTATCTACAACTTGATAGACAATTCCCGAGGCATCCAAAATTTTAAAAATCTGCTTGCTTTTCGTTACTAACAAATAGCCATCCGGTCTTTTTCTGGTCACCAACGGTTTTTGCTTAATATTAAAATTAGCTTGAAAAGTTATGGTTTGATATTCATTTGTACAAGTATTTACAAATACAAAAGGGAAATCTATTTTTTCGGATTCTGATTCTAATACAATATCACTTCCTTCGTTTATAGTTTCTAAATCTGCTTTTTGAATTGCTGCCTTTATCAAATCGCTTTTTTGACCCGCAATTTCCAAATAAGATAGTGCAGTTAAAAATGAAGTTTCAATTCTTCTTTTAGCCGCTTTTTCTTTTTCAGAAACTCCTCTGATTTCCATTAAAATTGAAATTCGGTTTTGCAAAGCATAATTTGTGGCACTTGATCTTGCACTGTTCCCCCCAATATTTAAGATTACTTCTTGATCCTTCCAAGCAGTTGTAAGATAGTCAGTTACTTTTCTGTTGTTTTGTTCTAATTTTAATTTTGTTGGTGTTACAAAATCATCAACTATCACTTTCCGAATAGAATTGTTTACATTTAAATTCCCCGTATACAAGAACATGGCATCATAACTAGATGTAAGACAATCATCTATTTCTAAAAAATCTTTTCTAGCTGGCCCATATTCATGGAAATCAATGACAATATGAGGGTTAAATTTATTAATGGCATTTTTTAAATTTACGGTTTCGACTACATTTAAAATCGTCAAGTTTCTATTTAAATCAGTTCCATTATTTGAATCTCTTTTATCATCAATATAGCCATCAACATTGACAATTGGGATTATTTCTAGAATAATATTATCAAGAACTTGACTGTATTTGTCATTATTACTCAATTGATCCATTAAAAACAACATCCCATCTGTACTTATAGGTTCATCACCATGAACGCTAGATAGAAAACAAACACGAATTTTATCTTGTTCGGGGATATTGTTTTTTTTAGAAAAAATGACTAAAGGTACTTTATAACCTCTTTGAGAGGCTCCAATACTACTTACAGTTACTAATTCAGGATATGAAACAGTCAAACGGTTGATATAATCCAGTGTGTTTTGATACCCTGAATAGTATGAGCTTCCTTTTGCAATCGGAAAAGGAATATCCTGAACAGGGTCTGTGAAGAATTTTTCATAGATCCCATTTTTTTCTTGTGCAAAACAGGATGTTGCAGTAATTGAAAAAAACAAATAATATAATAAGGTTTTCATATATCCCTCTTTTTAATAAATTATAATACAATGGTTAACATTATTTGGGCTAAATAACTTCCATTAGCTAATAAAGTTGGTTCGGCATACTCTTGATAACCTAATTCTCCTTGAAGTTTAAATGATTTTCCTGAAAAATATTTTGTTGCCACAAAAGAGTAAAAGTTATTTAAAGCCGCAAAACTAGCAGATTGTTGGTCTTGATATAAATGAGAATAACGCAAACCAAATGAAATATCTGAAGGCAATAAATAACCAGCTTGAATATTATACCCATATCCTAGATTTAGCCTTGATAATACTTTATTTTGTATTTGCTCTGGAGTTTCATTTTTATAGGGTACAAAAACGCCCGAAAGATTAAATTCTCCGGCAATTCCACTTGGAACGGTAGCTTTGGTCTTTACAAATGAACCTAAGGAATAAAAACCACGGTATTTAAACAAATAATCAACACCATATTTTATATAATCTGGAAGAAGAATGTTTTCTGTTGTTCCTCCATATATGTAACGCCCTCCATTTGTGCCTTTTGCAGAAGATGCTCCATCTGCGTAACTATAAATTCCACCAAACACTAATTTAGGTTTTGGTTCACGGATCATATCTTCCATGTAAAATTCTCCTGATTTTGTAAATTCACCAAAAGGTAAATAATCTAATCGAACACCATATTTAAAACCTCCATAATTTTGCTGAAGAGCTGCATTTCCCTCACCAGTAGTAATAGAAGCGTATGGTTTTATCAATTGTTTATTAAATACTCTAAAAGTTCCTGTATATCGTATTCCATAATCAAAAATCGCATCAAAAGCATCTGGAACAGCACTTCTTTCAACAAATCCTAACACTTCCCCTTCAAAACGAATTTCTCTTGTGTCAATATAATCTGCTCGCAATCCAAAATTAATTCTTTGGTTTGGTGTTGGCCTATATTCGATATAAGCATCCTGAAGAACAGGATTATAGGATCTAGCCCCACTTGTAGCACTCTGATAATTCGAAGCAAAATTCAATCTAAATCTATAATACAATTTATTATCAAAAGCATTTCCACTCATTTTCATTCTTGCTCTTCTAATACGAAATTGAGAAGAAAAAGAATCAAATTCATCTGGAGTTTGCATATTATACAAAGTTTGTAAGCTTTGTGTAATATTAAAACTCCCATTTTTGGTAATAAAAGTTACTCCATCTCCTAGTTTGTAATTTTTTTTGATTCGTACTAAACTACTATTTTCAGTATCATACTTTGTAATAACAGAATCATATTCTGTATCCTCAGACTGAACAGATTCTTGCATATCTTCATCTTGAGCCCAAGCATTTAGGCTTAAGAAAAAACAAATTAACATTAAAAACAAAAGTTTTTTATCTATTTGACTCATAGTATTTTCACTTTAAATAACACACTATTTTTGGGATTCGAAATTTCCAAATACTATAATCTCTTTTTCTTTCATCATTTGCTTTCCTTTTGCAAAAACATCTGTTAATTCTAAATCAGAATTAAAAGCACAAAAATCAGCATCATATCCTATTTTTATATGACCTTTTGTTTTTAAGGCTAAGTTTTTAGCAGGATTGGCTGTTATTAATTTAAAGGCTTCTTCAATTGGCACGTTTCCTTCTTTAATCAATAATAGTACTTGTTTTAAATTAAGATTAATCGGCGCTTTTTTAAATCCTATTGTCCTACCGTTTTCATCCATTATCCCAATTCCTGCATTTCCATCACTACTAAATGTCATCATATCAATAGAAACTCCTTTTTCAAGAGCATATAAAACTGATTTATACGGATCTGTATATTTTGTACCACCAGAAGTAATATCTATCATACCTCCTAATTTTGCAAATTCAATTGCTTGTTCAAAAAGAGGAAGAGATCTTCCAACATGTGTTGGAGATATATGTTCTATTGGAAATTCATATTCTTTTACAATTTTCAATAAAACATCCATTCTAGAACTTAAAGCGCCTAAGTGAATGTGTAAAATTCCTTTTTTTCCGGCAATCAAACCACCAACCCGTACTTGTTTTAAAAATCTAAGAAGGTCAATTTCTAAAGGATAAGAAGAGCGTTCATCACTTATGGCTATTTTACATCCAACTACTTTATCAATAAAAATCATATCATCTTGAACAGATTCTGTAAAAGTTACGGCATCCAATCCAAAATAACTGGTAAGAATATAGGCTGATATCCCTTCTGATTCCAAAGACTTTGCTTTAGCATAAAGTGTTTTTATACTTCTTGCACTTCCATCGGTGCCCAACAAACCAACAACAGTAGTAGTTCCACAAGCAATAAATTCAGACAACATAATTTCTGGAGTCATGGATCCAAATCCATGTTTACCTCCTGCACCGGTAATATGAACATGCTGATCAATCAATCCAGGAGTAAGTATTTTTCCTTTTAAATCAAACACTTGAGAATATAGATCTGAATTCGGAATAGAGTTCTCTATCGCTACTATTTTATCTCCTGCCAATAAAATATCTTTAACTCCTATTGATTCTGGAGTATATACATCTGCATTTTTAATTAGTTTTAGCATATATTATAGTATAAAATGAATAATTATCATGACCAAAAAAGTGATCCCAAATGGGATTGCATTTCTTTTTGCAATGTCAAATGGAGAAACTTTGGCAATATTTGAACTTGCAATAAGAACTCCTGAAATTGGCGAAACTGTTCTACCCATTGAAGCAGAAAATTCCATTGGCAAAATCATAGAGGTAGTAGAAACCCCTAATTCATTTGTGATTTTTGGGACTAATGGTCCAAAAGCAAAAAAAGCAGCATTTCCACTTCCCATAAGAACCGAAGCAAAAAATATCATTACTGCCATAACAATACTAATCCCTACACCTCCTAATCCTATACTTTGTGAGCTTGTAATCAAACCATCTATAAATAGTAAACTGATTAAACCTTTAGAAAACATTTCGGCAGCAATAATTAAAGTTACAACCGACTTGAAAATATCACCCATTCCATTAAAAAATATTTGTAAAGACTCAAAAACCATTTTTAAATTTCGAGTTCGTATTAAATCCATCAGTAGCCCAATAAAAACGCAAATAATCATAACAGTAGTAGTATCTATGTGAATAGGCGTTTCAAAAAACGAAAACATTTCAGAGAAAACTAATAATATAATCAATGGAAGTATTGGCAAAATAGCATAATATAAAGGTACCTTTAAAACTATTTCTTTTTCTTCGATTGGAACAGTTGCGCTTGAATTCTCTTTTTTATCAAAATATCTATTTACAAAAAAGAAACAAATCATTAATGTTATTGTTAAAGGAACCATTAACGGAATTTGTGAATCAAAAAAATGTGATACTGATGAAGTGTCAATGATTTTAACGGATCGAGCAGTTATTACAGAAGCAGGCCCAACACCAAAAGCGGTTGTTGCTGTAATAACAGATACTGCTGATAAACGACTAACTCCAAGATTTACCATAATAGGAAAAACGGAAGCCATTAACAACAAACTGAGCCCTGCTGCAGATGGAATACAAATAAACAGAAATTGACCTATTGGAATGACTAAAGAGGCTATTATATAGGGATACTTTTTCATAAGCGACAATGGTTTTAAAGCTAAATAAACCAAAGCATCAGAAGCCCCATTTTTTTCAATAAATGCAACGAAACCTCCAATTGCCATAATTAATAATCCTACTTGAGCGTTGGTTTCGCTAAAAGCTACTTTAATATATTCAAAAATATTTAGAAAGCTTGATCCTGTAGGTTTCACTAATATTGGCATTTTAAATCCTAAAAGCAAAGCAATTATCAACATAAATAAACCACTAAATAGTAAAACTGCCTGTGGATTATATTTTAAAATTAAAAGCCTAGCAACTATCACTATAAAAATTAAAGCAAGTACTGATCCATATAATATCATAAACAAATTTTTAAGAATTAAATTTAAATTTACTTATAAATACCAGAAAATACAATCTTTTAACTTTATTTTAATTTAGAAAAAATAATGTTAATAATCAAATCTTGAACAACTTAACATTATTTTTTTATAATTTATTTTAATAAATAGAAATAAAAGAATAGTCAATAAAATAAACAAAATTTATTTTTAAAAAAAATAATGTATAAAAACGACCAAAATTTGTTTCTTTACAATACAATTTATAAAAAATGAAACGCCGCTACATTCTCCCCATATTCTTATTGATTCAAATCATAATTCTAAAAATCATTCGGTTTTTTCCGGAAAGCGTAGAACGTTTTTACAGCAACGGATTTTATGTTTATCTGTCAAAATTTTCGAGAATCGTCTTAGGAAAAATTCCATTTTCAATTGGGGATTGTATTTATTTTATTTTGATTTTATTCGCTTTAAAATGGTTTTGGACCAAAAGAAAATCTTGGAAGTTAGATTGGAAAAACAATCTTCTGACTATTTTGAGTGTTTTATCCGTGTTTTATTTTTTCTTTCATATACTTTGGGCATTGAATTATTACCGTGAACCTTTGTTTGAAAAAATGGCGATTGAAAGAGATTATACCGATACGGATTTATTGATTTTTACCAAAAAATTAATTGCCAAAACAAATGCCATTCAAAGTCAAATTACAAAAAATGACAGTCTAAAAGTAGTATTCCCCTATTCTCAAAATCAGGTTTTTGAAATGAACCAAAATGGATATCAAAACTTATCTCGAGAGTATGACTTTTTTACCTATTCGCATTTGAGTATCAAGAAATCTCTTTTCAGTTTGCCTTTAACCTACATGGGTTTTGGCGGTTATTTGAATCCGTTTACCAATGAAGCTCAGGTGAATTATTTGGGTCCGATGTACAGTTTTCCAATGACAACGAATCATGAAATGGCACATCAGATGGGATATGCCAGCGAGAGCGAATGTAACTTTATAGGATTTTTATCTTCGATAAAAAATGATAATTTGTATTTTCAGTATTCGGGATATTGTATGGCTTTGCGCTATTGTTTGGGGAATTGGCAAGTACGAAATGAAGAGACATTGAAGCGATTACTCAAAACTGTTCATCCTGGCATTTTGAAAAACTATAAAGAAAGTGAAGATTTTTGGGAACAATACCAAACCCCAATTGAAACGGGATTTCATGCTTTTTATGACCGTTTTCTAAAAATTAACCAACAAAAAGACGGGATGGACAGTTACAGTAAGTTTGTGAATTTGATGGTGAATTATTATAAAGTAAGGTCTTTTTAAATTAAAAGTTATGAGCTAGCCTTATTCCTTTTAGTAAGATCTGCTAAATTCTATTTTAAACAGCATTTAATTTTGAACCATAAGTCATATAAGACAACGTAAACAAGCTTTCTAAGTAGTGATTAAAGTAAAAATATGTGAAAAAAGTTTTGTATTTACTTAAATGGACTTAGTTTTTACTTAACATTATATGACTATCCGTGACTAGTACCATTTCAAAGAATAGATTAATTGTTGAATGTTATTCACAAAACTTTTCCTTTCTGTTCTTTGCGTCGCTGCGACTTTGCTTGAAATTGGGCTCGCAAGGCGCAGAGACGCAAAGGTATATTTTTAATTTTTAGACTCTTGGTATGAGTTACGGACAGTTATATAGTATTATTCAACCTAAAAACTTACATGAATTATAGGGTTTGAAAATTAATTTTAACAAATGCTGTTATTTGTAGGATTAAACTGTAAGATCTAATGAAAAACTAAATTTCTGGAGTAGCCCCGATGGAAGGGAAAATCCTTTTTGAGAACTTTGTCAAAGTTTTGAACTTTGACAAAGTTCTCAAAAAGATTGGAATGACAGCGGGAGAAAAGATGCTATGAATGATCAATTTCTGCTTCTAATTATTTTGATTATTTTAATAAAAAATGTGTCGATTTGTAACAAAATGTGCGGGCGGCGTACTAATGAAATATGAGTGAAAATCTAGAACCTTCTTTTGTCAAGCAACTGCAAGAAAACCAGAATATAATCCACAAGATTTGTCGATTGTATACGTCTGGGGAGGATGCTCATAAGGATTTGTTTCAGGAAATCACGATTCAGTTGTGGAAAGCTTTTCCTAAATTTAGGGGAGAAAGTAAATTTTCGACTTGGGCTTATCGAGTTGCTTTGAATACCGCAATTACTTTGTATCGAAAGAGTAAGCGCAGCATTGCAACAGTTGAGTACGAAGGTAGACAACATTTTACGCATGACATAGAATATAATTATGAAGAAGAAGAGCAGTTGAAATTGATGTATAAGGCAGTTTATCAGCTGAATGATATTGAAAAAGCGTTAGTATTTATGTATTTGGAAGACAAGGATTATACCGAAATTTCGGAAACTTTAGGAATTAGTGAAGTGAATGCAAGGGTAAAAATGAATCGAATAAAAGGGAAATTAAAAAAAATATTAAATCCATTAGGCGTATGAAAGAGTTGGATTTATTAAAAAAAGACTGGAAAAAGAACGCTGCTTCTTTTGAACAGATATCGGAAAACGAGATTTACAAAATGATTCACAAACGATCTTCATCGGTGGTGAAGTGGATTTTTATAATTAGTATTTTAGAACTGGGATTGGGACTAGTCCTAGGATTGGCTTTATCGTTTACCAAATACGACGAGAAAAATGTAGAATTAATTAAACACTTGGGTGTTTATGGATATTATATAGCTACGACTGTGATATTGTATGCTGTGATTTTATTCTTTATTTTTAAGTTTTATACGATGTATCGCAAAATTGCTGTAGATGATAATACCAAAAAACTCATCGCTACGATATTAAAAACACGAAGAGTGGTCAAACAATATATTGCGTTTAACTTAACGTTTTTTGCCGTATTTTTTATCATTTTTGGAGGCTATTTATTTTATGAAGGCTATTTGGAAGGTGCCTCAAAAAATGGTGTTGTCCATCCCGAAATGCCCTTGAATATTGCATTAATATCTTTCTTAGTATTAATTATAGCCACAGCAATTTTTACCTGCGCTTTCTGGCTGATTTACAAATTAATCTATGGGATTTTATTAAAGCGTTTGCAGAATAACTTTGAAGAATTAAAGAAAATTGATTTGTAATTTTAAGTGAGTCGTGAAAAGTGAATAGTTAAATCAAATGTTAACCATTCACTTTTCACGACTCACTTTCTAATAATCCCACTGTCTTTTTTTATTCAATTCTTCTTGTTCCTGAAGTTCTTCTAATGGAATTACTTTTAAGAAAGAAGGATGTTGCTCGATGGCGTATTCTACTTTTTCTACAATTTCATCAATGGTATCATTATCGTAGTCGATATCCAAAGGTTCTTTGATGATGAAGGATTGAAGGATTCCTTTCTTTTTCATCCGTAAACCTTTCTTGCAAAACGAACGTCGGAAACCATCAATTACTATTGGAACAACTATAGGTCGGTGTTGTTTTATGATATGTGCTGTTCCTTTTCGAACAGGTTTAAACGATTTGGTAGTGCCTTGAGGAAACGTAATTACCCAACCATCATCTAATGCAATTTTAATATTCTCCGTATCATTTGGATTTACATCTTTTTTTTCTTTTACATCTTCGCCTTTGGCACGCCAAGTACGTTCTACTGAAATTGCACCTGCATACGCCATGATTCTCGGCAGTAATCCTGCTTTCATAGTTTCTTTGGCTGCTACATAATACATATTCAATTTAGGATTCCACATATACCAAACATTCTTAATAGAATCTTCACGACCGCTTAAACTGGCATTAAAGACATGAAACATGGCTGTTACATCTGCAAAATAAGTTTGATGATTGGAAATAAAAAGTACGTTGGTATCTGGTAGGTTTTTAATAATTTCAGAACCTTCAATTTGCAGTTCATTAAAACCACGATACCTTCTGTGGCTAATAAATCCGAAGATTCGAATCAACCATTTTTTTATAAATAGGATGTGTCCAAAAGGATTTCGCTTAAATAATCCCATAAGATAGATTGTTTTTTTTTAAGATTTGGGATTGCAAAATTACGATTTTTTTTCCTTTTTAAATACTAAAAAAGCGCCCTTTTAACAAAACAAGTTCAATTTATAATTTGCTTTTTTTTAAAATATATTTCAAAATTACTTTCAATTCACTTAACATCATTGCCGTTGCTCCCCAAACAATTTTACCATCAATTTCAAATGCAGGTACATCAATATCAATTGAATATGAAGTATTCATTTTTGTTTTTACAATAATAGCATCACTTAAAAAGGTAGATAATGGTAGTTCAATAATATCAGCCACTTCGATAGAATCTGGATAAAAAGATATTTCCTCTTTGCAAATACCCAAAAAAGGATAAACCATAAAATTACTTGGCTGAATATACAATTGAGTAAATGCTTTTAATACTTCAATTTTACTAGGATGAATACCAATTTCTTCATAGGTTTCTCTTAATGCCGTTTTCTCAAAGTTGGCGTCTTCCGTTTCATACTTTCCACCTGGAAAGGCTATTTGAGAAGAGTGAACTCCTTTGTAGGAATTTCGAACAATTAAAACCAAATGAGTAATTCCGTCTTTTGGATAAAACAACATCATTACGGCTGCAATTTTAGGACTGACTAGATTCATATCGATGGATTTCATTTTTTCCAACCGTTCATTTGGCACCATTAAATTATGCGCTTCTTCGCCTGGAAGATTTACATCATTAAAATATGGAACTAATTGTAAAAAGTCTTGAAAATCCATAATCAAAGTTTATTTTTGCAAACAAATTAATTATAAATATAGTTTAGAAAACAGTGTCAAACAAGTTTTCAACACAAAAACCAAATAGTATGTATAGTAAGGAAGAAAATCAAAAACTTAAACACGAATTTTGGGTTGAATTTGCTCAAAAATACCCCAGAAAATGGGTGTTGTATGACACGAAAATAAAAGATTTTTCTTTTAAATTTTATGTAGAAAACACCAAAGCTCAAGTACATATCGATATTGAAATGCGAAACAAGGAATTGAGAATGCAATATTTTGACAAATTAGTGGCCCTAAAAAATATTATAGAAGATGAATTTGTCAAAGATTTGGTCTATGAAAGAAATCATACTTTGGAAAATGGAAAAACCATCAGCCGTATTTGGGTTGAAAAATTAAATGTAAGTGTAAGTAATCGTAAGTATTGGGATGAGATATTTGATTTTTTCCATGAAAAAATGAATGCTTTAGAATTGTTTTATTTAGAATATGATGGATTCATCAAGGATATTGAAATATAATCTTCGCTGCATATTTTAATTTTATTCATAAAAAACCTCCATTTGAAATAATATCAATGGAGGTTTTTATTAACAACCCTATTTTCTTTTTTAATTTAAATTGATTAAATAAAATTGACTATAAATCTCTGTATAATTCAAGTCTTTCCCATTTTGTATCCACTTCTTCTTGTGCTCGGGTCAATAGTTCAGCTCCTAATTCTGCATTATCTTTTACTACCCTTGTAAAACGAGTTTCGTTGTACATAAAGTCGCTTAAAGGAATACTTGGTGCTTTGGAATCTAATTTGAATTTTTTTCCTTTTGGTTGTGAAGGATCAAATCTAAAGAGAGGCCAGTACCCGCTTTCAACCGCTTTTTCTTGTTGGCTAACACCATTTTTCAATTCATACCCGTGTTCACCGCAATGAGAATAGGCAATAATTAATGATGGTCCAGGATATGCAGCTGCTTCTTCAATTGCTTTTAGTGTTTGCAAATCTTTGGCACCAATTGCAATTTGAGCTACATAGACATTACCATAAGAAATAGCTTGAAGTCCAAGGCTTTTTTTACTGGTTCTTTTACCTCCAATGGTAAACTTAGCACTTGCCCCCAAAGGAGTAGATTTTGAAGCTTGACCACCTGTGTTTGAATACACTTCGGTATCCAAAACAATAATATTAATATCTTCACCAGTTGATAGTACATGATCTACACCACCATATCCAATATCATAAGCCCAACCATCACCTCCAAAAATCCAAACTGCTTTCTTACGAAGATATTCTGTCAATTGACTCAATTTCTTAGCATCGTCATTGTTTTGGATTTTGACCAAGATTTTATTTAGCGCTTCAATTTGAGCGAATTTTTCATTTTTAAGAGCTTCAGTTTCTTCACCATTATTCAAAATAGCGCTTACTAATTCGCTACCAACTTCTGATTCTAAGGATTTTAATAATCCAACTGCGATTTCTTGTTTTTTGGATAAACCTAATTTTAATCCTAACCCAAATTCGGCATTATCTTCAAAGAGTGAATTCGCCCAAGCTGGTCCTCTACCGTACTCATTAGTTTTGTAAGGAGTTGTTGGTAAATTTCCTCCATAAATTGAAGAACATCCTGTTGCGTTAGCGATCAACATGCTATCTCCATACAATTGTGTAATCAATTTAATATAAGGTGTTTCACCACAACCAGAACAAGCCCCAGAGAATTCAAATAAGGGTTCCAAATATTGAGAGCCTTTTACAGTTGACAATTGCAAAGCGGCACGATCATAATAGGATAATTTTTCAAAATAATCCCAGTTCACATTTTCGACTACATCCACTTCAATTTTCTTGTGCATATTGATGGATTTGAAGTTTTCTTTTTCTTTACTCACTGCTGGACAAACAGCCACACAAAGATCACAACCGGTACAATCCTCAGGTGAAACCTGTAAAATATAGGATTCATTTTCTTTGGCAAAAGGTCTTCCAATTGCTGGTGCACTTTTTAATGAACTTGGCAATCCAGCTAATTCATCATTAGAAACTACTTTGGAACGAATTGCAGCATGAGGACAAATAGCAACACATTTATTACATTGTGTACACAAACTTTCATCATCCCAAACGGGAATAAAGTCGGCAATACCACTTTTTTCGTATTGAGAAGTTCCTGTTGGGAAAGTTCCATCTACAGTGAAGGCACTGACAGGAAGATCATCTCCGAAACCAGCCAAAATTTTCTCTAAAACCTCGGTAACAAATCCATCAGGTGCGTTTCGCATTGCAGAAAGCATTGATTTTTCACTTGAAACTACTTTTGGATAATCAACTTGATGTAAATTTTCTAATGCTTTATCAACTGCATTAAAATTCATTTTCACTACTTTCTCTCCTTTATGAGAATAAGATTTTACAATTGCATTCTTAATTTTTTCAATCGCTTCATCCTTAGGTAAAATACCCGAAATGGCAAAGAAACAAGTTTGAAGGATGGTATTGGCTCTTTTTCCAAGACTGGCTTCTTGAGCCACTCTAGTAGCGTCTATAACATAAAATTTAACTTCTTTTTCAATAATTCCTTTTTGAATTTGCAAAGGCAATCTGTCCCAAATTTCATCTGTAGAATAAGGTGAGTTGAGTAAGAAAGTACCACCATGCTTCAAATCAGCAATCATATTGAATTTTTCAATAAAATTAAATTTATGGCTGGCAATAAAATCTGCTTTATCAATTAAGTAATTGGAATTTATTGGATCTGGCCCAAAACGAAGGTGTGAAATGGTTTGAGCTCCGGCTTTTTTAGAGTCATAAACAAAATAGCCCTGAACATAATTATCAGTGGTTTCACCAATGATCTTGATCGAATTTTTATTAGCCCCAACCGTTCCATCAGAACCTAATCCATAGAACATACAATTGATTGTTGTTGATTTAAAATCAAAAGAGGGATCGTAATACAAACTTTTGAAAGTTACATCATCATTTATACCTATTGTAAAGTGATTTCTTGGTTTTGAATTTGACAGTTCCTCATATACTCCATTAACCATTGCAGGAGTAAATTCTTTGGATGATAATCCGTAACGACCGCCTACAACAATTGGCATTTCTCTTCCGCTTTCAACAAGAGCAGCTACAATATCTAAATATAAAGGATCCCCTATGCTTCCAGGTTCTTTGGTTCTATCCAACACTGCTATTTTTTTTACAGTTTTGGGTAGTTTATCAACAAAACCAGCTATAGAGAATGGTTTAAATAAACGAACAAGTAATACCCCAACTTTTTCACCTTGTTTTAAAAGTGCATCAAGAGCTTCTTTGACAGGCCCCTCTGCCGACCCCATAATGATAATCACACGTTCGGCTTCTGGATGTCCTATATAATCAAACAAATTGTATCTACGTCCTGTATGTTCGTAGAATTCATCCATAACTTCCTGAACAATTGCAGGCACTTTATCATAAAATAAATTACAAGCTTCTCTAGCTTGAAAAAATACATCTGGATTTTGGGTAGTTCCTCTTAAAACAGGACGATCTGGATCCAAAGATCTTTTTTTATGTTCCATGATTTTATCTTCTGGTATCATTGCTTTGATAATATCATCTGGAATACCGTCTATTTTTGAAATTTCATGAGATGTTCTAAAACCGTCGAATATGTTTAAAATTGGTACTCTAGATTTTAAGGTAGTGACTTGTGAAATCAATGCAAAGTCATGGGCTTCTTGAACTGAACCTCCAAAAAGCATTGAAAAACCAGTTTGTCGACAAGCCATAACATCAGAATGATCTCCAAAAATGGATAAGGCATGTGTTGCAACTGTACGTGCCGCTACATGTATAACGCAAGGCAATAATTCCCCTGCGATTTTATACATATTAGGTATCATTAATAATAAGCCTTGAGAAGCTGTAAAAGTAGTAGTTAGAGCACCAGCTTGCAAAGAACCATGAACCGTTCCTGCAGCCCCTCCTTCGCTTTGCATTTCTACAATTCGAGGAACATTATTCCAAACATTGGTTTTTCCTTTGGAACTGTATAACTCTGCATGCTCACCCATTGGGGATGATGGAGTAATTGGGTAAATAGCGCATACTTCATTCGTTTTGTGCGCAATGATTGCAACTGCTTCGTTACCATCACAAATTAATTTTGGAAAAATTTTATTATTCATATCATAAAGTTGTTTTCACCATCTCCAATTTGCTTATATAACCCATCTGCAAACTACCGATAGTATTAATTATAAAAAACAAAAAAAGTTAAAACTCCCATTAAATTATTTCAAAAGGATGTCTTAACTTTTTAATATTACCAACTACTCATTATGTAACCAAGCTTTTTTCTGTAGCAATTCATCTTCTGTTTCAACATGATTTTCGTCTTGTATACAGCAATCTACAGGGCAAACTGAAGCACATTGTGGTTTATCATGAAAACCTTTGCACTCGGTACATTTGTCTGATACGATATAAAAGAATTCATCAGAAAGAGGTTCATTCTCTTCATCGGCATCCACATCTACTCCTTTTGGAGTTTTAACCATTCCTTTCAAAGAAGACCCATCAGAATAAGACCATTTATCATCTGGTTCATAGATTGCATTGTTAGGACACTCTGAAATACATGCATCACAGTTGATGCATTCATCTGTTATAATAATAGCCATGTTTTTTAGAATTTAATAATTATTAGTAAATTTAGATATGATAATTTTAACTTTTTATGACTTTCGTCATATTTTTATAAAATAAGTACAATTAAATTTACTACCTGATTGTTAGTTACGGAATTGCTTTTTTAAAGTTTTTAATATTTTTAAACTTAAAATTATGACTGCAAATAACACAAAACTTCAACCCGAAGTTCTAGAAGCTGTAGTAATTCGATTTGTTGGTGATTCCGGAGATGGAATGCAACTTACAGGTACACAATTTTCAGATACTTCTGCAATGTTTGGCAACGACATTGCTACTTTTCCCAATTATCCCGCCGAAATTAGAGCGCCTCAAGGTAGCTTGTATGGTGTGTCTGGATTTCAAGTTCATATAGGTAGTGTTGAAGTCAGTACACCTGGTGATAATGTAGATCTATTAGTAGCAATGAATCCAGCAGCTTTAAAGACCAATTTAAGGGCTTTAAAATTGGGTCATACTTTAATAGTAGATACTGATTCTTTCAATAAAAAAAATTTAGAAAAAGCTGAATATTCTACTAATCCATTGGAAGATGGAAGTCTAGATAACTACCGTGTACTATTGGTAGACATGACTTCATTAACTAAAGAAGCCCTTAAAGATGTTTCTGGTCTAGATGTAAAAACGATTTCTAGGAGCAAAAATATGTTTGCCTTAGGAATGATTTACTGGATGTACAATCGTTCCAAAGAACATACTATTGATTTTTTTAATAAAACCTTCAAATCAAAACCTCATTTAATTGAAGCAAATACCAAAGTATTAAATGCAGGATATTTTTATGCCGAAACACTCGAACTAATTCCGAATTCCTATACCATTTCTCCAGCAAAATTGCCTGCTGGTACCTATAGAATTATAATGGGAAATACCGCAACTGCCTGGGGATTTCTTGCAGCTGCCGAAAAAGCAGGAATGGAATTATTCTTGGGTTCGTACCCAATTACTCCTGCAACCGATATTTTGCATGAATTGGTAAAACACAAACATTTTGGCGTAAAAGCTTTTCAAGCAGAAGATGAAATTGCAGGAATCACATCTGCCATTGGAGCAGCATTTGCAGGAGATTTGGCCATAACTACTACTTCTGGCCCAGGTTTGGCTTTAAAAGGCGAAGCAATTGGATTGGCTATTATGGTTGAATTGCCCCTGGTTATTGTAGATGTACAACGTGGCGGCCCTTCTACTGGATTGCCTACAAAAACAGAACAATCTGACTTACTGCAAGCCATGTATGGCAGAAATGGGGAAAGCCCATTAATTGTAATTGCAGCAAGCACACCTTCTAACTGTTTTAATTTTGCTTATGAAGCTTCAAGACTTGCTTTGGAACACATGACTCCTGTTATTTTATTGACCGATGGATACATTGCAAACGGTTCTGCTCCTTGGAAAATAAAAACCGTTTCTGAAATGCCTTCCATTAAAAATAATCGAATTTTTGAAGCTAAAGAAAATTGGCATCCTTATGACCGAGATCAAGATACACTTGCTCGCAATTGGGCTATTCCAGGAACACCAGGTTTAGAACATCGAATTGGTGGCCTCGAAAAAGATGCTGTTACTGGAAATATATCTTATGATCCTCTAAATCATGAGGAGATGACTAAAATTCGAGCCGAAAAAATAGAGCGTGTAAAATTTAATATACCCAACCAAGAAGTGGAGTTTGCCCAAGAAGGAGATTTATTAGTTATTGGATGGGGCGGTACTTATGGTTCGTTGCATTCTGCAGTAAAACAAATCAATCAAGAAGGATATACTTCTATTGGTTTAGCCCATTTCAATTACATTAATCCATTGCCAAAAAATACGGAAGAAATTCTGTCTAGATTCAAAAAAATTGTGGTTTGCGAATTAAACAGCGGACAATTTGCTAGTGTTCTAAAAATCAAATTCAGTCAGTTTGATTATTTAAAATTCAATAAAATTCAAGGATTACCATTTGCTAACGATGATTTGATTCAAAAATTTAAAGAACTAGTATAATTATGGAAACTACTCCTATAAATAAATACACCCTTAAAGATTTTACTACTGATCAAGAAGTAAGATGGTGTCCTGGTTGTGATGATTATGTGATTTTGCGTACCATGCAAAAAGCGCTTCCTGAAATGAATGTTGCCAAAGAAGATGTGGTTTTTGTTTCTGGAATTGGTTGCTCCTCTCGTTTTCCTTATTATATGGAAACCTATGGAATTCATAGTATTCATGGAAGAGCTCCTGGAATTGCTTCGGGTATAAAATTGGCCAATCCAAACTTAAGTGTCTGGATAGCAACTGGCGATGGTGATTCAATGGCCATTGGCGGCAATCATTTCATACATGTTCTTCGAAGAAATATAGATTTAAACATTATAATGTTTAATAATGAAATTTATGGATTAACCAAAGGCCAATTTTCGCCTACTTCATTAATTGGACAAAAAACAAAATCTTCTCCTTATGGCAACACTCAACCGCCGTTTTCACCAGGTGAACTCGCATTAGGTGCACAAGCTCGATTTTTTGCCAGAATTGGAGGTAATAGCCCAAAAGAAATGGGTCAGATTTTTATTGAAGCACATCAGTTTAAAGGAACATCCCTAATCGAAATTCTACAAAATTGTGTAATATTTAATGACGGATGCTTCAATAATATCACAGACAAAGAAGTAAAAGAAGACAAACAAATCTATTTGGAACACGGAAAACCAATGATTTTTGGCAAAAACAGAGACAAAGGATTGGTCTTAAACGGACTAAAATTAGAAGTAGTTACCATCGGAGAAAATGGAATTACCCAAGAAGATATATTGGTACACAATGCCAAAGAACAAGATCCAACTATGCACCAAATGCTGGTTCGATTACAAAATCCAATTGCAATGGGGGTAATTAGAAGTTTTAGCGATGTTACCTTAGAAGAAAGAGAAAAAGAATTAACAGCACAAGTCAAAGCAAATTCTAATTTTTCCAAAACGGATGATTTATTCTTTTCAGGAGAAACTTACGAAGTAAAATAATTAAGATAATAATAATTCAAAATTTATCAATATGGGTTCAGAAGCAATTATAGTTTTCTTGTTGGCCGGAATCATTCTAGTAGCAGGAGCCAATTTTCTTTCTAATTTAATTTCACCAAAATCAGACAACTCCCAAAAACGAGAACCTTATGAAAGTGGTATGACTACAATTGGTCCTACTTGGGTTCAGTTTAAAGTTGGTTATTATCTGTACGCCATTTTGTTTTTAGTATTTGACGTTGAGGTAGCCTTTTTAATACCTTGGGCGGTTGTTTTTCAAAAAATTGGAATGGTGGCCTTTTATGAGATTATCATATTTCTAGTAATATTAGGTTTAGGCTTAGCCTATGCTTGGAAAAAAGAAGCATTAAAATGGGAATAAATACTGCACCCGAAATACCAGCTGATTTCCCAGGAAAAGTAATTCCTGCAGGAAATGGCGCAAATGTTGTCATTACATCATTAGACCAAATAATCAATTGGGGAAGATCAAATTCTTTATGGTCACTATACTTTGGAACGAGTTGTTGTGCTATCGAAATGATGCAAACCGGAGCGGCTCGTCACGATTACTCCAGATTTGGTTTTGAAGTAGCAAGACCTTCGCCTAGACAAGCCGATTTAATCATTATAGCAGGAACAATTGTAAACAAAATGGCACCGGTGTTGCGTCGTTTGTATGATCAAATGGCCGAACCCAAATATGTTATCGCTATGGGAGCTTGTGCTATCTCAGGAGGTCCTTTCTTTTACAACACGTATTCGGTTGTAAAAGGTGCTGACCATGTAATTCCTGTTGATGTTTATGTTCCTGGTTGTCCTCCAAGACCAGAAGCATTATTAGAAGGAATGTTAATGCTACAAGCAAAAATAAGAACCGAAAGTATGAAAAATAAAGTTTTTCCTATTGATGGGTTTGATGAAGGACTTTGAGAAGTGAGAAGTGAGAAGTGAGTTAAGATTTCAAACCTCTATTTGTATTCTATGAACTAGTACCTCAATTAATTGTTTTAATATATTACAAATTATGACAAACGAAGCATTACAAAATTTAATAAGCAGTTGGATTCCCGAATTGGAATTTACAGAAGAGAAATCCCAGTTTTTAAATAGTACTGTTCAACCCGAACATTTGCACCAATTAATGATACAATTAAAAAATAATTCTGAAACCAGTTTTGATTATTTATTTTGCTTAAGCGGTGTAGATTGGGGAAAGGAATTAGGAGTTGTTTACCATTTAGAATCAACCATACACCGACATATTATTGTAGTAAAAGTTAAAACGGAAGATAGAGAAAACCCAACATTTGATTCGGTTTATGATATTTGGGCGACAGCCGAATTTCATGAAAGAGAAGTGTTTGATTTTTTTGGAATAAAATTCAAAAATCATCCTAATTTAAAAAGACTCTTTTTGACCGAAGATTGGGACGGGTTTCCGTTAAGAAAAGACTATGTAGATGAAATTAATATGGTAATCAAATAAGTAAACATGGAAACAGCTACCATAACCAACAATTTTAAATCCGAAGAATATTTCATCAACATGGGGCCACAACACCCAGCAACACATGGGGTTTTGCGGTTGTTATTGACTATAGATGGTGAAATAATCAAAAAAGTAGAACCCGATTTGGGATACATTCACCGCTCTATCGAAAAAATGAGCGAACGAGACAGCTACCAACAAATTGTCCATTTGACAGATAGAATGGATTATTTATCTTCTCATATTAATAACGAAGCAGTTTGCTTAACTGTTGAAAACGCTCTGCAACTTGAAATTCCTGATCGTGTAAAAGTCATTCGCACCATACTCGATGAATTGACTAGAATAGCTTCACATACATTGTGGTGGGGAGTTATGGGTATGGATGTAGGCGCTTTGACCACTTATTTTTATGGTTTTAGAGATCGAGAATTAATCAATGATATATTCGAAGAAACTTGTGGAGCTCGATTAACAATGAACTACAATGTTCCAGGCGGATTGATGTTTGACATTCATCCCAACTTTGTAAAAAGAACCAAAGAGTTTATCGCTCATTTCAAAACAAAACTTCCAGAATACGATTTGCTATTATCCGGCAATATTATTTTTCAAAAAAGAATGAAAGGAATTGGAATTTTGTCCAAAGAAGCTGCTATTTCTTATGGAGCATCGGGACCTGTTGGAAGAGCTTCTGGTTACTCCTGTGACGTACGTAAACATCATCCGTATAGTGCTTTTGACAAAGTAAATTTTAATGAAGTTCTAAAAACGGAAGGTGACACCTATTCTCGTTACCAAGTTCGTATTCTAGAAATGTGGGAATCCTTATCCATAATTGAGCAACTAATTGACAATATTCCCGAAGGTGATTTCAAAGTAACCACAGACGCTGTAATCAAATTACCCGTTGGCGAATATTATGAAAGAGTAGAAACAGCCAGAGGAGAATTGGGAGTTTACGTGATAAGTACCGGAACCAAAAATCCATATCGAATAAAATTTCGTTCCCCTGGATTTTCCAACTTATCCTTATTAAATCACATTGCTGTTGGCGGAAAAATTGGAGACTTGGTAGCAACAATGGCAACTTTGGATCTAGTAATCCCAGATATTGATCGATAACAGTAAAAAATAAATGTAACAATGAACATTACAAAAAATATTCACGAATGGCTTTTTAGCCTCATGCCTTCTGGTGTTGCAAGTATAGTTGAAATGGTTTTGATAGCCGTAGTTTATCTTGCTGTTTTTGCTGTTGCCGGATTGTACTTGGTTTTGCTCGAAAGAAGAGTTGCAGCATGGTTTCAATTGCGAATCGGACCAAATAGAGTAGGGTATCAAGGCATTTTTCAAACCATGGCCGATGCTTTAAAATTGGTATCCAAAGAGTTGACAGGAACCATAAAAGCCGATAAATTTTTATACAATTTAGCTCCTTATTTTGTTATCGTTTCTGCATTAATGGCCTTGTCTCTTTTCCCTTTTTCGAAAGAATTTCAAGCTTTTGATATTAATATTGGTGTTTTCTTTTTAATAGCAATTTCCTCCATTGGTGTTATCGGAATCTTATTGGCAGGATGGAGCAGCAACAATAAATTTGCTTTAATCGGCGCCATGCGAAGCGGGGTTCAAACCATTAGTTACGAACTATCTGTTGGATTGTCATTATTAACAATGGTTTTAATGACGGGTTCGTTACAACTTTCGGAAATTGTTGAAGTTCAAAAAAACGGCTGGCTTATTGTACAAGGTCACATCCCTGCAATCATTGCCTTTTGCATTTATATGATTGCTGGAACAGCAGAAACCAATAGAGCTCCTTTTGATTTAGTAGAAGCCGAATCCGAATTAGGTGCTGGTTTTCACACGGAATATTCTGGGATGAAATTTGCGTATTTCTTCTTGGCCGAATTTATTAATATGTTTATAATCTCAGCTATAGCGACCACTGTTTTCTTTGGCGGATATTTATCCCCATTTGGCATAACCGAATCGATACCTCTTTTGGGCGTATTCTGGTTTTTGAGTAAAACTTTGGTTATCATTTTTTTAATGATGTGGTTTAGATGGACATTTCCAAGATTAAGAATTGATCAGCTCCTCGTATTAGAATGGAAATATTTACTCCCTTTAAATCTATTAAACTTGGTAATAATGGCCTTGATCGTATTACTAAAACTAACCATTCAATTTTAAAAGTCATGAGTTATTTTTCTGATATATATAATGGCGTTAAAACACTGCTTACGGGAATGAGTGTTACTGGAAAGTATTTTTTACATTCCAGAAAAGGGGCTATAACCCAACAATATCCCGACAACAGAGATACCTTAAAAATGTTTGATCGTTTTCGTGGCGAAGTTGTTATGCCTCACGATGAAAACAATTTGCATCGGTGTACAGGTTGTCAAAAATGTGAGTTGGCTTGCCCAAACGGAAGTATCGAAATTATTTGGGATCGACAAATTGATCCTGAAACGGGCAAAAAGAAAAAACTAATAGACAAACATATTTACCATTTAGGAATGTGCACCATGTGTGGTTTATGTATCGAAGCTTGTCCAACAGATGCTATCAAATGGGCTCAGAATTTTGAAAATTCGGTTTATGATAGAAAATACTTAACTAGAGTTTTAAACAAACCAGGATCAAAAGTGGTGTCTGGACTTGAAGATTAATCTTATGGAAAAAATTGTATTTTATATTTTGTCAGTGATAATGATTGTTGGTGCAATTGCTTCTGTAACCAGTCGCCAAATGCTTCGATCCGTTATTTATCTACTATTTGTGCTCATCGGAATAGCAGGAATTTATTTTTTGATTGATTATAATTTCTTAGCTGCCGTTCAACTTACCGTTTATGCAGGTGGTATAATTGTGCTCATCATATTTTCGGTGCTTTTGGTTCATCATATTGAAATGGAACTGGAAGTTGCCAAAAAATCAAAACAATTAGCAACCGCTTTAATTTGTTTGATTGGACTTTCTATCTTTTTATATACTATTTATTCGAATGATTTTAAGGTTATAGAAAACACAAAAACCACAACAGTATCTGATATTGGAATGGGCCTTTTGAACTACGAGGCTGGAGGATTTATTTTGCCCTTTGAAGTAATCAGTATTTTATTATTAGCTGCAATTATAGGCTCCATAATTATAGGAAAAGGAGAAAAACTAACTAAAAACGATGATATATCATGATAGCAGGAATAAGCATCTACGAAATTCTCACCCTTACTTCTATCCTGTTTTTTATAGGTATTTATGGGTTCATAACTCGAAAAAACTTGATTTCAATTTTAATTTCTCTCGAATTAATTTTAAATGCTTCGGCTGTAAATTTTGTTGTCATCAACAAGTATTTATATCCAGATGCTTTACAAGGTGTTTTCTTTTCCATCTTTATCATAGCAGTGGCTGCTGCCGAAACCGCTCTAGCTGTTGCAATTATTATCAACCTTTATAGACAAATTAGCTCTGTAGAAGTGAAGGACACTGAAATTATGAAGTACTAATATTCTGAAAACATGAACATAACTTATATTTTTTTAATTCCGTTAATTCCACTGGCTGTGTTCTTGCTTTTGGGAATTTTTAACCAGCAAATCAAACCAGCAGTTTCTGGATACATTGGTGTTTTGGGATTGTCGATTTCGGCTGCTCTATCTTATTATACAGCTTACCAATACTTTTTTGTTTTGGGAAAAGTCGAAGGAGTTTACCAAACATTTGTCGAAAAAACCGTGTGGATGAACTTTACAGATACCTTGCATATTGATATGGGAATATTGATTGATCCAATTACTGTAATGATGCTAGTTGTGGTAACGACAATTTCTTTGATGGTGCATATTTATAGTCGAGGATATATGAAAGGCGACAATGGATATACCAAATTCTTTGCCTTTTTATCTTTATTCTCTTTTTCAATGCTCGGATTGGTATTGGCAACAAATCTTTTTCAAATTTACATTTTCTGGGAATTAGTGGGTGTTTCCTCTTATTTGCTAATTGGTTATTATTACACGAAAACTTCGGCAGTGGCCGCTGCAAAAAAAGCCTTTATTGTAACTCGATTTGCTGATTTTGGGTTCTTGATTGGAATTTTGATCGTCGGATATTACGCTGGTACTTTTGATTTTCAGACATTAAATGCAGTAAATCCAGAAGGAGAAGGGTTGCTTTTGAATTGGGGAGCTTCCTCTTTTATGGGATTATCAGTAATTACTTGGGCACTGCTTCTCATATTCATGGGAGGAGCTGGAAAATCAGCTATGTTTCCTTTGCACATCTGGTTACCAGACGCGATGGAAGGACCAACACCCGTTTCTGCTTTAATACACGCTGCGACAATGGTTGTGGCGGGTGTTTTTTTGGTGGCTCGATTATTTCCAATGTATTATTTCGTAGAAAATGGATTTGCTTTGAATGTTGTGGCTTATGTCGGCGCATTTTCTTCTTTGTTTGCAGCAATAATCGCCATTACTCAAACGGATATTAAACGAGTTTTAGCATTTTCAACTATGTCTCAAATTGGGTATATGATGCTGGCGTTGGGAGTTTCTGGTTACAACGGTCACGAAGGTGTTGGGTATATGGCATCCATGTTTCATCTGTTTACACATGCCATGTTCAAAGCCTTGTTATTCTTAGGAGCAGGTTCTGTGATTCACGCTGTTCATAGCAATTATTTAAAAGATATGGGAGGATTACGCAAGTATATGCCCATTACCAATATTACGTTTTTGATTGCAGCACTGGCAATAGCAGGAGTTCCACCATTTGCAGGTTTTTGGAGTAAAGACGAAATCTTGGTTGCTGCTTTCGAAAAAAATCAATTGCTTTATTTTGTTGGCCTTTTCGTGGCGGGATTAACCGCTTTTTATATGTTCCGCCTTTATTTTGGAATATTTTGGGGCAAAGAAACCCAATACAAACACACGCCTCATGAATCACCAATGTCAATGGCATTTCCTTTATTGTTCTTGGCCTTTATGAGTATTGTAGCAGGTTTTATACCTTTTAGCGAATTTGTAACTGCCGACAAAATTGGGTTTGAAGGGCATTTGGATTACACATTAGCAGCTGTAGCAGTAGGTACTGGATTGACAGGTATTATTTTGGCTTGGGTCTTCTATAAAAAAGAAAATGATTTGGCCCAAAAGTTTGCCAGTGGATTTGGAGTGTTTTATAAATGGACGTATCATAAATTTTATTTTGACGAAATATATATGTTCGTTACCAAAAAAATTATTTTCAACCTCATTTCAACTCCCATTGCCAAATTCGACAAAAAATATGTTGATGGTACGATGGAAGGTATTGGTAACAAAACAGTACTCGTTTCTCAAAAAATAAAAGGATTACAATCGGGAAGGTTGCAAGATTATGCTATGTTTTTTGTCTCGGGTGTTGTAGTTATAGCTTTGATTTTTATTTATTTATGGACAAAATAATCAAATAATATGGATATTTTATCACTTTTTGTAATTGTACCTGTACTCACCATTATTGCTTTGGTCTTTACCAAAGGATTAAAACAGGCACGAACTATTTCGATGGTTGGAAGTATCATCCAATTGGGTATGGCGATTCATCTGGTTTTTGCCTATTTTAAAGAAAGAGCTATTAACAACAGCGTAATGCTCTTTACTCAAGATACAGTTTGGTTTAAAAATTTCAACATTCATTATGCCATTGGAGTTGATGGTATTTCGGTGGCCCTATTATTATTGACTTCAATTGTGGTATTGGCAGGTGTTTTTATTTCTTGGAAAACAGATGATCTACCCAAAGAATTTTTCATTTCTCTCTTGGTTTTAGCATCAGGAGTATATGGATTCTTTATTTCCATTGATCTGTTTACCATGTTTGTATTTTATGAAATTGCGGTAATTCCAATGTATTTGCTAATTGGAATTTGGGGTTCAGGTCCCAAAGAATATTCTGCAATGAAATTAACACTAATGTTAATGGGAGCTTCTGCTATTTTATTAGTTGGAGTATTGGGAATCTACTTTAATTCGAACGCAGATGGAGGTGCCTTAACGTTCAATATTTTGGAAATTGCCAAAGTACACATCCCATTTGAAGCACAGAAATTATTTTTTCCATTTACTTTTATTGGGTTTGCAGTATTAGGCGCTTTGTTTCCATTTCATACTTGGTCTCCAGATGGTCATGCCTCTGCTCCAACAGCAGTATCAATGCTTCATGCAGGAGTTTTGATGAAATTAGGAGGCTATGGAGTTTTTAGAATTGCCATGTTTTTATTACCTCTAGGAGCAATAGAATGGTCTTGGTTTTTCATTATATTATCAGCAACAGGAGTCATTTATGGAGCCTTTGGAGCATTATACCAAACCGACCTTAAATATATAAATGCTTATTCCTCAGTAAGTCACTTGGGTATGGTGTTGTTTGCTTTATTAATGTTGAACAAAACGGCTTGGAACGGTGCTATTTTACAATCTCTTTCACATGGATTTATGACAGCCTTGTTTTTTGCCTTAATAGGGATGATTTATGGAAGGACACATACTCGGGACATTACCAAATTGGGAGGTCTTCTGAAGGTGATGCCTTTTATTTCGGTTATTTATGTTATTGCAGGTTTGGCTTCGCTGGGATTACCTGGATTTAGTGGTTTTGTGGCCGAAATGAACATTTTTGTTGGCGCTTTTCAACACCAAGAAATGTTTTATAGAGTAGCTACCATTATTTCAGTATCGGCAATTGTAGTAACAGCAGTTTACATTCTTCGAGTTCTTGGAATAATGCTTATGGGACCCGTAAAAAATGAAGAATTTTTGGATTTACCAAAAGTAACTTGGTTCGAAATAACAGGTATTATGCTATTATTAATTCCAATGATTGGTATGGGAGTTGCCCCACTTTGGTTAAGTAATATGACAATGGCAAGTATACAACCATTCATTCAAGGAGTACTAAATCATTAAAAAAAAACAAAAATGGATTTGAACAGTTTTAACATAATGAGACAAGAAATTTTCCTTTTGGCAATTATTTTATTGCTAATTGTAGGCGAAATTTTCATACCCAATAACAAAAAATCAAGCATCGTACATTTAGCCCTTTTCTTATTTGGAATTCATACCGTAATAGGTTTTTTTACAATCGAAGAAAGCAGCTTATTTGGCGGAATGTTTCGTACCAATACCTTAATTCATTTCTTCAAAAATGTTCTTAATGTTGGAGTATTGATAGTATTGCTTCAATCGGCTGATTGGATTCAAGAGAAAATGGTGCATTTAAACAAAGGAACCGAGTTTTTTATACTCTTATTTTCTTCTCTATTAGGAATGTATTTTATGATTTCATCAGGTGATTTTCTAATGTTCTACATCGGATTAGAATTAGCAACCTTACCTGTAGCCGCTTTGGTCGCTTGGGAAACCTCCAAAAGAATCTCCAGTGAAGCCGGTATCAAATTTATATTATCTGCTGGATTGGCTTCGGGAGTTTCCTTATTTGGAATCTCGTTGTTGTATGCCTCTACGGGTTCAATCTATTTTGAGGATCTCCTAAAACTTTTAACAAGTACCAATTTAACACTATTGGGTTCTATTCTGTTTTTCTCAGGATTGGCATTCAAAATATCGTTGGTTCCGTTTCATTTTTGGACTGCAGATGTGTATGAAGGGGCGCCAATTGGAGTTGCATCTTATTTATCCGTTATATCAAAAGGAGCTTCCGCTTTTATTTTAATGATTTTAATGTTTACAATCCTAAAACCATTAATGCACGTTTGGGAAAATATTATTTATGTCATTGCAATAGCCACTATGTTTATTGGAAATTTGTTTGCTTTACGCCAACAAAACATGAAACGTTTCTTGGCCTTCTCCTCAATAGCACAAGCAGGTTTCATATTATTGGGGCTAATTTCGGGAACACAATTAGGAACCGCAACGGTAGTTTATTTTGTACTCGTTTACATTTTTTCCAATTTAGCCGCTTTTGGAGTTGTACAAGCCATTTCATTACAAACAGGCAAAGAAAATAGAGATGATTATAATGGGCTTTATAGAACAAACCCCAACCTCAGTCTCGTGATGATGCTAGCTTTGTTTTCATTAGCCGGAATACCTCCAGTAGCAGGTTTTTTTGGTAAATTTTTCTTGTTCGCAGCCGCTGCAAGCAAAGGATATTATCTATTGGTTTTCTTAGCTGTTGTCAACGTAACTATTTCGCTTTACTATTATTTGTTGGTGGTGAGAGCTATGTTTATCAGAAAAAATGAAAACCCTATTCCTTTTTTTAATAACAAAATCTACATGCGTTTAGGACTTATTATTTCAGTATTAGGGATTCTGGTTCTTGGTTTATACAGTCCGCTTTACGATTACATTTTTGAATTAAGCAACATATTTAATAAATAAGTTATGGCATCACTAGACGGAAAACATTCATTTGGAAGCATTGGCGAAACCAGAGTTACTTTTGTCGAAAAAGGAGTAGATGAAAGTCGTTCCAATTTCTTAAAAAAACTACTGGAACACAATGGTTTTGAAGTAATACTTGATGAAGAAAAGAAAAAAACCGAAGAAGACCCTCAATTGTTTACCGTTGCAGTCACCGATATGGTTTTCAATCCTACCATCTGGATATTCGAACGAAAATTAAAAACCCAAAACGGCCATAGAGTAACCCAAGACTACTGGTTTCAAAGAACAAATGCAACAAAACCACAATATTGGAAGAATTCGTAACCAGAAATAATTCAGTTTTTAATTTAACCCAGATTCCGCATTAGACTTTGTAACGAAGCTGAATTATTCAATAAAAGCAAGTGCTCACGGACTATTTTTAAATGAGGAATACTTTTGTATTTTGATTCTAAAAATGGGAGAACCAAGCGAAGCGTATCTTGAACTCCAAAATAAAATAAAATAGTGTGAAAAAAGTGCTTGATTTTGCAGAAGAATTCAGATGTAGTAAATTTCTAATGCGGAATCTGGGTTTAAATAATAAGGGCGAGACCACATTATAGAAAGGGGGCAAAATAAGCATACCGCTTATTCGCCCCCTTTCTATACTGCGGTCGGGCTGTTTGCGCTACTTCGGTAGCCAGCGTCCATCCCTCTCGCAATTCAGTTTTCAAAACAAATGTATTGATCTTATATTTTTTTATAACCAAAAGAAATAATTAAATGCGGTATTTAATGCAACACTATTAATTATTAAAATCCAAAATTACAAAGTTAGTTTCTTAACGATTTCGGCGACAGAGGTAATTTCAGTTGTATTCTCAATTGTTGGACCGGCGACCCAAACTGTTTTGTAGGTTACTTGTGTTGCCGCTTTAGTAACAGCATTCGATCCCATCATATAGCGAATCATTTTTACCCACTTTTTTAGCGATTTATTTTTATTCAACGTTTTTTCCAACCAAGTTTGTTGCGTACCTACTTTCTGAACATAAGGCGTATTGATAACCGTACAAGGCGTACCCGATATTTTTTCGGTCAACACAATATCCTTTGCACCATAATCAACGCACGCTTGTTTATATTCCTGTGAAACACCAGATTCAAACGAAGCTATAAAAGGACTTCCCACAGAAACACCAACTGCTCCATAACTCAACATTGTTTCCAATTCTTGCTTTGTACCAACACCTCCCGCAGAAATAACGGGTAAAGTGGTATTTAAATTTAATTCTCTTATTAATTCCTCAGCAGAAAGCAAACCTCTATGCCCACCAGCTTGATTGTTTACAGCAATTAATGCATCTGCCCCAAGACTTTCTACTTTTTTTGCAAAAGCTAAATCAGTAACATCGCAAAAAACTTTAATTCCAACTTTATGGGCTGCATGTATAGTCTCTTCTGGCGAACCTAAAGAAGTGATTATAAAGTCAACTTTTTCTTCACACAAAACCGCTAATTGATCCTTGTATTTTATATTTGATTTATTGACAATTAAATTATATCCAAAACTACCTCCTTCTACTTTCGCATTCCGAAGTTCGATAATAGAAGCACGCAATTCGTCTAAAGTACGGTAATTTAAAGCCGGAATACAACCCGCAACACCCGATTTCATACCTTCAATAACCATTTTTGTATTCGAAACCAAAAACATTGGTGCCATAATTAATGGCTTATTAATCTGTAAAAGAGCAGTTAGTGAAGGTTTTGTCATTACATATATTTTTTATATTTCACAAATATAACATAATAATATACTACGCATGAATAGTATTTTAAAAATTAATTAAAACCATGCTTTTTGGGATCAGGTACAAAAGTTGGGGATTAAGCAAAAAGATTGGATAATCTAAATAAGAAGAAATCTATTTTTCTTACTCCTCTAAATTGACTTCTAAAAGCTTTTATTTTTGCATTGAAAGATTCTGCAGAAGCATTTGTGCTTCTATTATCAAAATAGTTCAAAATTGACTGGTAATTAAAAGTTATAGTATTGAGCAGGATATTAAAGTTTTTAAATCCGGATTCCTCCACATTTCTATACCAA